>JBDHXS010000668.1:0-3670 GCA_039810845.1 Runella sp.
GAGCCAATCGGCAAAGAAAGGCGCAATCGGCGACATCAACTGCGCCACTGCCGCCAAACAATGTTGGAGGGTTTCGTACGCAGCGCGCTTGTCGTCGGTCATTTCTCCTTGCCAAAAACGGCGGCGATTGAGACGAACGTACCAGTTAGAAAGGTCGTCGCACACAAAATCTTGAATCAAGCGCCCCGCTTTTGTAGGATTGTACCCATCAAACTGCTCACCCACGTTTTTCACAAGGGTATAGACCTTTGAAATAATCCAGCGGTCAAGCTCGCTCAGTTGTTCGCGCGGAACGCGGTTAAACTGTTCTACTTTGTAGCCGTCGAGGTTGGCGTACAAAGCAAAGAAATTATAGGTATTGAACAACGTTCCAAAGAATTTACGCTGTACCTCGGCGATACCGTCGAGGTTAAACTTGAGGTTGTCCCACGGCTCAGCATTGGTAATCATGTACCAGCGCGTTGCATCGGGCCCGTATTTATCAATGGTATCAAACGGGTCGATGGCATTGCCCAAACGTTTCGACATTTTATTGCCGTTTTTGTCCAACACCAAGCCCGTCGAAACAACGTTTTCAAACGAAACCGAATCAAAAAGCAATCCAGCGATGGCATGGAGGGTAAAGAACCACCCGCGCGTTTGGTCAACCCCTTCAGAGATGAAGTCAGCTGGGAACGACGTTTTGCTATCGCTTGCCGTACCGCCCATGCTTTGAGGGTACTTATCGAGGTTTTCAAACGGGAAGTGGAACTGCGCATACGGCATCGCCCCCGAATCAAACCATACGTCGATGAGGTCTGGTTCACGGAACATTACTTTGCCAGAGGCCGATACCAAAAAGATTTCGTCCACGTAGGGGCGGTGCAAATCAAAGGCTTCCGTGCCTTTTGATTGCAAGAAGGACTCGTTCTTGGCTTGTTGCTCAGGGCTAAGTGCGCCGCTATCAATCGCCTTTTGGAGTTCATTGGTTAGTTCTTCTACCGAACCGATACAAGCTTCTTCGCCCGTTTCGCTGCGCCAAATCGGCAGCGGCGTGCCCCAATAGCGGCTGCGGCTAAGGTTCCAATCCACGAGGTTTTCGAGCCAGTTTCCAAAACGCCCCGTTCCTGTGCTTTCAGGATTCCAATTGATGGTTTTGTTGAGTTCTACCAAGCGGTCTTTTTTCTTGGTCGTAGCAATAAACCAGCTATCGAGTGGGTAGTACAACACAGGCTTGTCCGTACGCCAGCAGTGTGGGTAAGGGTGCTCGTATTTTTCCACCTTAAAGGCACGATTTTCTTCTTTCAATTTGATGGCGATAAGCACATCCGTCGGGCGGAAATCAGGCTCGTTGCGTTCTTCGGTCGAGTAGTATTCTTCTTTGACAAAACGCCCACCAAATTCGCCGACTTCTTTGACAAAACGCCCTTGGCGGTCAACAATAGGCACTTCTTTGCCGCTTTCGTCGCGCACCATGATGGCAGGCACGCCGTTGGCTTTCGCCACGCGGAAGTCATCCGCGCCAAAGGTAGGAGAGGTATGCACAACCCCCGTACCGTCTTCGGTCGTGACGAAATCGCCCAAAATAACGCGGAAAGCTTTGTCGGCATCTTGGAGCGGCTGCACGTAAGGCAACAATTGCTCGTACTGAATGTCTTCGAGGTGTTCACCTTTAAACTCCATCAATACCGACCACGGAATCACTTTGTCGCCGTCTTTATAGGCTGCAAAATCGCCGTCTTTGCCTTTTTCTGAGAAATATTTCCCCACCAAATCTTTCGCCAACACCACATTGATGGGCAAATAGGTGTACGGGTTAAAGGTTTTGATAAGGACATACGTAATGTCTTTTCCGACCGTCAAGGCTGAGTTCGCAGGAAGCGTCCAAGGCGTCGTCGTCCATGCCAAAATATATACATCATCGCTGTCGGCCGTATCAAACAAATAGGCCGATTTACCCGTCAATTTTACTTTAAACTGGGCAACGATAGTGGTGTCTTTTACGTCTTTATAAGTACCAGGTTGGTTCAACTCGTGCGAACTAAGCCCCGTACCCGCCGCTGGAGAATACGGCTGAATGGTATAACCTTTGTACAAAAGCCCTTGGTCGTAGAGCTGCTTGAGCAACCACCAAAGCGTTTCGATGTAGTCGTTTTTGTAGGTCACGTACGGGTCGTCCATGTCCACCCAATACCCCATTTTTTCAGTCATGGTGAGCCACAAATCGGTAAAACGCATGACGGCCTCACGGCATTTTTTGTTGTAATCTTCAATGCTGATTTTTACCCCAATGTCGTCTTTGCGAATGCCCAATTCTTTTTCTACTTGAAGCTCAATCGGCAGGCCGTGCGTATCCCAGCCCCCTTTGCGCTTCACTTGATAGCCTTGAAGGGTTTTGTAGCGGCAGAAAATATCTTTGATGGTACGGGCCATCACGTGGTGAATCCCAGGCGTCCCGTTGGCCGATGGAGGTCCTTCGTAAAACGTAAACGACGGCGACCCTTCCCGTACTTCGACTGATTTTTCAAATATTTGATTTTCTTTCCAGAACTGCAGGATTTCTTTCCCTACCTGCGCGTAGTCCAGACCTTTATACTCTTTGTAGTTCATTGGGCAATTTTTTTAAATTGCCGTTAACCGTTAGCCGTTAATAGTAAACCGCATATTCTACGGATAACTGATAACCGATAACCGATAACGGCTTCAATTAAGAACCACAAAGTTAGGGATTTTTTGGCTTAATCTGGCTTTACGGTACTTCCGCCTGAAATATTAGGGCGTACGTCAGGATTGCCACGATAGCGCAGGGTACTGGCACCACTGGCACTGACTCTCAAGGTTTTGCCAGCCAATACCCGCGCTGTACTTGCCCCCGACAGGTCTAAATCGGCATTGTCAACGGGGTAATTGAAGGCATCTAAGCGAGATGCACCCGACAAATCGCCGCCCAAACTTAGCCCCTGGCCGCGTAAATTGAGGTCGGAAGCACCCGAAATGTTGACATTTACGCGTTCCCAATCGCCGTCAATGGTTGACTTAGAAGCGCCTGATAGTTCTATGTCTAAGTCTCTGATATTGCCAAAACCACTAATGTTTGAATTGGTAGCACCCGAAAAGTCTATTCCGCGCAACGTAGGCATGGTAATCTCAACGTCCATATCGTAGCGGCGGAGGCGCCAATTGCGGTAGCGCATCACGAGTTTTCCCGAGCGATCTACATATACGTCCAAATCCTGAATATCACGGCGGTCGCCACGCACAAAGATGCTAAACCGACCCGATTGCCGTACGGTGATGTCGAAGGCGTTTCCGATTTCAAGTTGGTCAAAATCGCGCAAATCAAAGTTGCGTGAGTCATTGTCGAGGGGGGCAAGCGTGCCTTCACCTATAAATACACAAGATTGGGCAAAGACGGACAGAAGCGCAAAAAGAAAGAGAGTTGATAACTTTTTCATAGCTGTGTAAAACGTTTTTGATTGACTGTTTTGAAGCTATGACAACCGAAGCACTCGTGCCCCCTATGCGTTAGGGAGATTTTTTTTGGGTAGATATTTCAGACGATTTTGGATGAAGAGCAGATTATACTCAGACTTTGAAATGTATTTTGTAGAAGAACCTTTCCCAAAAACTCTTTCAACTTTTTACCCCCACAAAAATATTTTTCTTCCCAATAGGTGGGAGTGCGTATCTG
>JBDHXS010000669.1:0-3659 GCA_039810845.1 Runella sp.
GACCGATAGGGTGAAAATCGTTGGCTTGAAAAAAGCGTAGCTCCTGCATAAATCGTTGACGAAAAGTAAGTTTTTCATTTACTTCCTGATTGAATTCTATTCCCCCGGCATATCTGATTTCTTTGCCGATAGGAGCATTAAAATCATCTGGTTTTCCTAATAATTGATGAGAAATCATATAAGTCAATTGGGCAATATGCACCCATACGGTATTACTCGTGTTGCGGTGCGTTATCAAACCTTGTACTCCAACTAACAGTGGATTGGCAAAGGGGTTATAGCGGTTTTCCAGATAGTTATTTTGTCGTCTCCAAAGACATGTCCCCACCAAATTCCAATGAGGATTGAGTTCTTTGGCCACTTGTATTCGCGACCAAAGTGTAAAGTGGGGATAATGAATTTGTTGTGCTTGTGAGAAAAACGACAAGAGTCCTGTCAAAAACAGAAAAATGAAGCGTTGCAAGGGTTGTGGTATTAAAGCATGCGTTAAAGGTTTAGGAAATTCTCAAAAATTCGTTGGCCTACATTCCCACTAATTTCTGAGTGAAATTGTGCTGCAAAAAAATTGTCTTTTTGCAGCATGGCCGAATATTCAATAATGTAATCGGTTTTGGCAGCGGTTTGGTCACAAAGCGGGGAATAATAGCCATGATTGTAATAGACGTAGTCGTGTTCATTCAATCCTTTGCACAATGGATTGTTGAGATCATAAATGTCATTCCAGCCTGTTTGGGGTACTTTAAAACCATTGATTCGAGGAAAACGTAACACGTCCACGTCGAAAATTCCCATGCAGTTGGTGTCATTTTCTTCTGAATAACGGCACATGAGCTGCATTCCCACGCAGGTTCCCAGAACCGGTTGACGAAGTGAGGGAATGAGTTTATCCAACTCACGTTCGCGCAAATAGGCCATTGCAGTACTCGCTTCGCCCACTCCAGGAAAAATCACTTTATCAGCCGTTCGTATGGTATCGGGGTCATCGGTCCATTCGTAAGAAGCACCTATGCGGTCAAGCGCGTACATGACTGACTGTACGTTGCCGGCGTTGTATTTGATAATGACTGTTTTCATACCAATCCCAACATTTTAATGGCTGTCATAGCGGCTTCATCACCTTTATTACCATGAATTCCTCCCGCGCGGTCGAGGGCCTGTTGTAACGTATTAGGCGTTAAAACCCCGAAAATCACGGGTTTGTTGTATTTCAGGGCTACGTCGGTGAGGCCGTGAGCTACAGCGTGATTGATGTAGTCATTGTGTTTGGTTTCTCCTTGAATCACGCAGCCAATGGCAATAACGGCATCTACGTCGGGTTTTTGGGCATAGACTTGAGAACCAAAACTTAACTCAAAACTTCCCGGAACATTGACCCGCAACACATTTTCGGGTTTGGCACCGTATTCGAGTAGGGTTTTGTGAGCCCCTTCGTATAATGCTTCGGTTATTTCGGCGTTCCATTCGGCCACGACAATGACAAATTTTTTGGTACTGATATCAGGTAAGCCTTCGGTGGTAAATACGCTTAAATTCTTATGAGCTGATGACATTTTTAGGTTGACAGTTTACAATTCTAAGTTTACCGTTTTTGGGTAGTTTTTTACAAAATTAGAGTATTGCTTTCAAGATTCTATTTTTTTGTAATTTCGTCTTTCCTACAACCCCTAAAAACTATGAGATTTCTATTCACTTTTTTATTGACAGCAACCTCTTTTATTGCCTTTTCTCAAGCCGATGTTCAGAAAAAGCTTCAACGTCAGCTTATTATGGCCGAAGATGGCGCTGTTATTACCATTGATGCAGGTACGTTTTCTATTTTGGGAAGCCTTTCACTCGAAGGTAAAAAAAATATTACCCTTCGCGGGGCGGGCATGGATAAGACGGTTTTGAGTTTTAAAGGACAAACCGATGGAGCGGAAGGCTTGCGGGTTAGCAATGCGGAAAATATCATTCTTGAAAATCTCACCGTACAGGACGCCAAAGGCGATGCCATCAAAACAATGAACGTCAACGGAATTACGTTCCGAAACGTAAAAGCCGAATGGACGGGCGAGCCCAAAGCCACTAATGGCGCTTACGGATTGTACCCGGTTATGTGTACTAATGTACTGATTGAAGGTTGTACAGCGATTGGCGCATCGGATGCGGGGATTTACGTAGGACAATCCAAAAATATCATTGTGCGCAATTCCAGAGCTTATCACAATGTAGCGGGAATTGAAATTGAAAATTCGTTGATGGCTGATGTGTACGATAACGAATCTACTGAAAATACAGGAGGAGTTTTGGTGTTTGACTTACCTGATTTGGTTCAGAAAAAAGGCGGGAATGTACGTGTTTATAATAACAATATTCACCACAACAATTTCCCCAATTTTGCCCCAAAAGGCAACATCGTTGCCAATGTACCGCAGGGAACGGGGGTGATGATTCTGGCGACCAACCACGTGGAGATTTTTAACAACAAAATCATCAGCAACAACAGTATCGGTACAAGTATCATCAGTTATTTCATGACTGAAAATAAAATTAAAGACAAAGACTATTATCCCTATCCTACTGGCATATACATTCATGACAATGTATATCAGCGCGACCGCGTACGCTATCAGGGCAAAGGCCGAATGGGGCAGTTGTTTCGCTATAAACTGCGTTTCGGAAAAAAGGTGCCACACATTATCTACGACGGCATCATAGATGAGAAAAATCTCGAAAACGGACAGATAAAAACAGAAAACCGCATCTGTATCCGCAATAACCAAAATGCAAGTTTTGCGAATATTGATGCGGCCAACAACTTCAAGAAAGTTTCTCGCGACGCTACTGCCTATGACTGTACACAAGCTGCTTTGAAACAAGCGGTTTTGAGTATGAAGTAGTTGGTAGGAAAAAAATCGTCGGTCGGTTGATTTAACCCGATTAAAAACCGACTGACGAATTTTTTCTCTCATTTTTTATGCGAAGCCTCGTAGTGCATCTTTAACAAATCTTCACCCCAATCGTTGGTGAGGTCACGCACGACGGAGTGGACGTGGTTGCCGTTGTTTTGCGTGTTATCGTATTCAATCAGCAGGGTAGGGCCATGAATCCGGTAATAGTGGCCTCTTCCTGCACCGATAGTTGGTTCTTTATTGCCCATCCAAACAAAGCAAATTTCGTTTAAATCGGCTTTGCTGATTCGATTTAGCTCTTGGTCTTTGAGCGTGACATGGTAGCGGTTCAAATACGTATTAATCAACCCTTTGAACATTTCCTGCTGCGCCGGTTTCATATCACGCAGGGCCAAACCTTCTCGTTTGTCCAACTCAACGCGGCGTTTATTGGTGGTTAGTATATCGCTTGGGGCTTTCTCAGAAATCAGCACTTTTTTGAGTTGTTGTTCGTCAAACGAATTCAACAATTGGAAAGCGGCATCTGCTTCTTCTTTCAACACCTGTTTGCCCTCCTGAATAAAGCCGGGCAGGACGATTCCCGGATTGCTTCCAAAAAAACTTGGCAAAAATTCCACTTTCCCATCCACCAAGGTAAAATGTAGAGAGAGATGGTGACCTTCCATGCTCCATGCCCAAGGCTGTTTGGCATCTGGTGTTCCAAAGATAGCGAAGGCGTAATTTTCTGGGTCGCGGTAGGTATCGTTTTCGGGACGTTTTTCCACTTGG
>JBDHXS010000670.1:0-3653 GCA_039810845.1 Runella sp.
AATCGTGCCCCCATATCCTTTTGTGATAATATCATAACTCAAACTCAGCCCCAAGCCTGTGCCTTCGCCCGTGGGCTTGGTGGTGAAGAAAGGTTGGAAGATTTTGGCTTTTACTTCATCCGACATTCCAGTTCCGTTGTCAGTTACTTTGATGATGATTTGGTGGTTATCAAGTTTTTCAACTTTTACAATCACCTTGGGTTTCTGAACAGTACGAATAGCATAAAATGCATTATTGATTAAATTCAGTAATACGCGACCAATATCTTGCGCTACGATGTTGATTTGAGGGAGGTTAGGTTCAGTAATTAATTCATAATTACTATTAAAACTTTTGTCTTTGGCTCGCATACCGTGGTAGGCAAGGCGGAGGTATTCATCGGCAAGTGCATTAATATCGGTATTTTTTCGCTCACCTGTACTTGCGCGGGAGTGTTCCAGCATCCCCTTCACGATATTGCTTGCTCGCTTGCCGTGAAGGTTGATTTTCTCTAAATTTTGAGTCAAATCATCAAAAAACGGCCCCCAACCCCCAATGGGGGCTTCCTGTGGTAACCAGTTTTCGTTTGCCCCCATTGGGGGACGGGGGGCCTCTTCGATCAGTTCAACCGATAGTTCCGAAAAATTATTGACAAAATTCAACGGGTTTTGAATTTCATGGGCAATGCCTGCGGTGAGTTCTCCCAAACTCGCTAATTTTTCTTTTTGAATGAGTTGATTTTGGGTGGCTTTGAGTTCGGTTAGTGAATGATTGAGTTCGGCGGTACGTTCGGTTACTTGGCGTTCGAGGGTTTCGTTTTGGGTGGCCAAAATTTGCTGCTTTTCTTGCTCTTTTTCAAGATTTTCAGCCGAGAGTTTTTGAATAGCGCGATTTCGTTTTTTGAGTTGTTGGTTGGACCAAAACAGCGACAGTCCCAACAGCCCTAATAAACCTAACCCGCCCAACAGAAAATTTCGAGTACGATTTTGGAGCGTCAATCGTTGATTTAATTCGTTGATTTCTAATTGTTTTATTTTTTGCTGTTGCAACTCTTGTTGGTGCTGGGCTTGGGCTTGTTTGCGAGTTGCTTCCGCTTTTATTTGTTCATTTTGGAGTTTTTGTTGGAGGCTCGCATTTTGGAGTTTTTGATTTTCGAGCAGTTTTTCGAGAGCTATTTTTTTGAGATTTTCTGAATACTTGGCGTACTGCACTTTTTCCAGTTCCGATACGATGTACTTATCTTCAAAATTGGTGGTATCTTGGTGCAACAACAGCAAATTATTGCTGGGTCGTTGGCGCAAGGTATCTTTTTGTTGGGCGATGCTTGCGCCCCCCTTCCCAAACAAGGAAAGACCCACCCAAAAGCATCCGATAAAAAGCCACTTTGTCATAGATACGAAAATTAGTGAAGGCAATTTAACACTATTTTTTCGTATCAGGAAGCGGGAAGTATTTGGCTTTGAGGGCTTTGAAGCGGGCTTGGTCGAGGGTGGGATAGGTATTAAAGATTGCTTCTTCAAATGGTTTGCCTGATATATCATTACCATTTTCTTTTGCCGATTGTTGAAAAGCTTTTTCTAACCATTCAAAGGCTTTTTCTATGTTATTTTGTTCGTATTGTACAATAAACATCCCTATATAGGCATCTAATTGGTATGAATACCCTATCTGGTCAGATCCTTGTATGCAGTGAGGATTAGGTACTAAGATTGTCCCCCTTGTAGGAATGTCGAAAAATATAGTTCCCTCCAATACTATCTTATATGGGACAGTTCTTAGTGGAATAGGGAAATCAATCGCTGCGTTATAGCATTTCTCAGCCTCTTTATAGTTTTTTAAGGCGGCATACGTTGCCCCAAGCCCTTTTAGCTGTTCTTTATATTTTAAAGCTACAAGCCATAGGTCTTTTTCTGGTGTATGTTTCAGTTCTGTTTCTCGTTTTACTAAGGCATTTTTGTGGAAATTTATTAATAGCTTCAGTTTATCAAAATCTTCATTTAGCATGATTACATCAAAGAGTTTCATTGCGATAAATAAATCACTCAACGAGTTTTCTTCCTCAGCGACTTCTTGGCTCATCCTTTGAAGATATGCTTGTGCTTTAGCCGAATCGCCACTAATTTGATGTAAGAAGTACAAATTAGTCCATGCAGTAGTCAATCCCATGAAATTGTTAAAAACAGGCGTTCCCCAAACATTTTCTTTAGGGAGTTGAGTGAGGTTTTTTTGTATAAGTTTTTGTTGGTCAGATTCATATATTTTTAGTAGTTTTTCAAAGCATGAAATTGCTTTGTGGTAATTTCGATAGCGTTCATCTGTCAATAACGCTCTGTAGCCGTTGGGTTGAATCTGTAAACCCATGTATAGATTACCGAGTTCTGAATATGCAGCTCGAAGGGTAGAGTCTAAGAGAATAGCTTTCTCATAATGCTCAATGGCTTTGGGTTGAGGGGCAGATTTATTATCTGCGGTAGTATAAGGAATAGGGGCGTAAGTGTTAGCCAAATTAAGATGAGCCAGACCTTGATTAGGCAGCAATTCTACCACTTTTGCCTGATAGAAAAGTGCTGAATCAAGCTTAGAATCAAGTTCACGATAAGCCATCACTTGTCCTATTAAACCACGATAGGAAGTTGAAAGTAGTGAATAGGTAGATACCATATTAGGCTCATACTTAAGCGATTGTAAAAGTAAGGTTCTTTGCCGTTGTTTATAGGCTTCATATTGCATTCTCCCTTCTTCAAGCCTTTCATCAATTTTCTTATTATCAAAAGATATTTGAGAAGACTTAGAGGGCAGTTGAGATTCAAGTACCCATACTCTTGCCTGCAAAAAGGCAGACATAAAATGTTGTTCTCCAAAAATTTTAATTATTTCTTTTAAGTTTTGGATAGCATTGGGTAAAATTTCCTTATTTGTAAAGGTATTTCTGGGTAAGGTTCCTTGGGCTTTTTCCCGTAAATCACTCATAATGGCTAACTCTCTTTCCATCAACGCCGCCCCCAAATTCCGTTTCATAATCGCCAGCAAATGCTCAGGTACTTTCTCTTTCGCCAATTTTCTGTAGTGCAGCAGTGCATAGTCCTTCTCGTTGTCGAAAGTGTTGAGGCGTTTTTCCGTAATGGCTTTTTCAAATTTCTTGTAAGTTTCCACCAAACTATTGTCCAAACCTCCAATCATTGCCATAGGGTCAGCGGCTTTGAGGTTGGCTTCGGTGATAATGGGAAAACTCAGTCGCTCATCCTCGGCGAGTTTTTGTAATCCTGCTTCGCTGCTTTGCGATAGGGTTTGTTTGGCATTGCCTTGTATTACAGGGGTTTGGGTATTAGGGTTGGCTTCGCGTACTACATTGGTTTTGAGGTAATTGTCTAATTCTTTTAAGCTCACTTTTTTATCTTTGTTGGCATCTGCACGGCCTGTGAGTCCATTGACCAAGAAATAGGAGAAAATGCCTCTGCCCCCTCCCCATTGTTTTCCTTCTAAGGAGTACTCATTGGCTTGACTGGAGAGGATTTTGGTGATGCCTTGCCAAGATTCTTGTAAGGCTCGCTGGGTTTTGTCCAAGCCTTCTTTTCCACCGATTAATCCACCTGAATGACAAGCATCGGCAATGAAGATGACTTCTACCCCTTTTTTGCTCAACTCACCAAACCAAGTGCGTAACTCTGAGAGT
>JBDHXS010000671.1:0-3650 GCA_039810845.1 Runella sp.
CTTTTGACTGAGCCTGCGAATGAGCCATAATAAAGTCTTTCAAAGCAGCACTTTTTTCCTCATTCCAAATTGCTTCTATTTGAACTTCTTGTGTTTTCATAACAGTTAATTTAAAAATTTATTGATTAATTTCTCGCCAATTTCAGGACTTATCACCATTGTTGTATCTCTCCATTTCAATGCTCCGTATTTTTGACAATAAACAGCCATTAATTTAAGCTCATCCTCTTTGTTTTCCTCCAACACATCAAAAGCCAGCCAGCCTTTGAGATGCGCTATACCATGAATAAAACTAAGTCGGCAAGCATAAGCGATTAAACAACCTGCAATGTTTTCGTATATTTTGGTTTTTCCCTTGTTATGTGGGGCGATTTCAATGTAAGCCATATAAGGCTCAACTGCATCTTTTAACTGAAAAGACAAGCAGCCTTCAATCACCTTTGGTGTTTCTTCGGTAACCAACATATAGGTCTGAAAATCAGTTTTTTTTGAATGTTTTTTAAAATTAAAACGCCAACCATCTGTTATTGATGGCAATGGTAAACTAGAGGGCTTAATTATTTCTGCATCAACCGCCTGGCTATCAACAACCCTTATGATTTTTACTTTCATTCCGAATTATGTCTAAGACAAAGATACAGAAAATTATACAATACGTATAATTTTCTGTATCTTTTTTACCCCAAAATTCCCCATCTTCCTTAGTCCAAATCTCCGCCTGCACCGTATTCTAAAAAAGACCACTGATAGATATGAAAAAAATAGGTTGGGTTAGCTTTGTGCTGGGAATTGGGTTATCGACAAGCTTCGCCCAAACGGGCAGCGTTCACGAACCTGTGCGCTACGTAGGTGGCATCAGCGCCGACCCGCAAGTCCACGAAGGGCGGCTGCGCTATGCCATTGGTGTGGAAAGTCGGCAGACGCTGCGGGTCAACCGTACGCATCCCGAATTGGCCGATGGTTTTGGCTGGACGTACAACCACGCCTCCACCCTTTGTTATTGGAACAACACCTTTTACCAACAATACCTCAGCAACCCCGTCGATGAGCACATCGCCCCAGGCCAAACCTTGGTGGTTACTTCCAAAGACGGCCGAACTTGGAGCAAACCCACTGTGGTCTTTCCGCCGTACGTCGCTCCTAAGGGTGTTAAAATCCCCAAAGGCTCAGACGGTTACATGATGCACCAGCGCATGGGCTTCTACACCGCGCCCAACGGCCGTTTGTTGGTACTGGCTTTTTATGCCCACGCCGAAGAACCGTTTCGGGAAGGGGGAATCGGGCGAGTAGTGCGAGAAGCCTACAAAGACGGCACGTACGGCCCCATTTATTTTATTCGGTACAGCAGCCATAAAACCGTGGATGGGGTTCAGTGGACCGAGAAAAATACCAGTTATCCCTTTTACCAAAAATCAACCGACCAAGGGTTTGTGGAGGCTTGCAACGCGCTTTTGGGCGATAAACTCATGACGCTCCAGTGGCGAGAAGAAGACAACGGCTTAGACGGTTTTTACAAAAACAACCTCGATAAATCGCTTGATATTCAGGCGCTCTCGTATTATCACCGCAAAGATGGCAAGGTGGTCGCTCTCTGGAAACGTTCAAAAGCTGCCTTGTCGGATGACGAAGGAACGACGTTTTCTACGCCTGTCAAAGTACCTACCTTGACCATGGCTGGGGGCAAACAATGGGGACAACGCACCGACGACGGGCGCTATGCCATTTGTTACAACCCCATTGAAATGGACGAACATCGCTTTCCGCTGGTCATCATCACGGGCGACGACGGGGCTATTTTCGACAACATGCTTTTGGTGCAAGGCGAAGTCCCGCCGCGTCGATTTTTTGGCCGTTGGAAAGATTTTGGGCCTTGTTACATGCGCGGCATGGAGGAAGGAAACGGCAATCCGCCTGGCAATGATATGTGGCTGTCGTACAGCATGAACAAAGAAGATATTTGGATTAGCCGCATTCCTACGCCTGTGCGATACGAAGTCAAAGGCAATATCGCCGATGACTTTAATGCACTTCAAAACAACGGCGCAGTACCCGACTGGAACATTTATGCTCCGCAATGGGCGCCCGTCACGGTTGTGGCAACACCCCAAAAGCAAGGAAAATGCCTCGAATTGGCCGACAAAGACCCTTACGATTACGCACGTGCCATTCGGGTGTTTGAAGAAGGCTCCCAAATCGAATGTTCGCTGACGGTATCGCCCGCCCAAAACAAGACGGGTTCGTTGGAAATTGACCTCACCGACCGCTACGGCAACCGCCCTGTTCGGCTACGTTTCGACGACAAAGGCAACATCGTCGTGACCGATGGCGGGACTGAAAAAATCGTCCAAACGTACGATGCTTCGCAATGGTACACATTGACATTTTCGGTCAATGCCCAACTCACGGGTGGCTCTTTTGACTTAGCCATCAACGGCAAGAAAGTGGTCGAAAAAGCGGCTTTGGCCGAAGCGGTAAAATCAGTAGAGCGCCTATCGCTACGTACTGGGTCGTATCGCGATTTACCCAATCGAAAAACGCCGAACGAAGACCCTCATCCGCCACTTGCGGGAGCTGATGAACCCGTTGCGCCAGCGGTTTTCTACGTGGATGATGTTGTGGTGAAAAAACGATAGATCTGTGAGAAAAACCTGAGAAAAGGGAGGTACTATTGCACTAAAAATCAGTAGTATAAAAGATTCTTAAACCCCCAAAAACCAGTAATCTCATGGAAGAAAAAAAAATCACTCCACACGCCAACAGTCGTCGCGATTTTTTGAAAGCTTCGTCGGTGGCAGCCACTTCTTTTTTCATTGTTCCCCGTCATGTATTGGGTAAAGGCTTCGTTGCGCCAAGCGATAAACTCAACATCGCAGGTATCGGCGTCGGTGGCAAAGGAAAAAGCGATTTAGCGTCGTTTGCCAATAGCCCAAACGTAAACATCGTTGCCCTTTGCGACGTGGACGATCGCCAAGCCGTTGAATCCCGCACGCGTTTCTCTAAAGCCACGTATTACAAAGACTTCAGAGAAATGCTCGCGAAAGAACATAAAAACATCGACGCTTGCTCCATTTCTACCCCCGACAACACCCACGCCGTGGCGACGCTGGCTGCTATGCAATTGGGCAAACACGTTTACACCCAAAAACCACTGACGCACGACATTTACGAAGCGCGGATTTTGGGCATGGCGGCGAAAAAATACAAAGTAGTCACTCAAATGGGTAACCAAGGTGGTTCGGGCAACGGCGTTCGTCGCATGAAAGAAATCTATGACTCGGGCATTATTGGTGATGTTCATAAAGTATTGACGTGGACCAACCGCCCCGTTTGGCCGCAAGCTATCCCAACCGATAAAACCTACGAAATTCCCAAAGAATTGGACTATGATTTGTGGCTCGGCCCCGCCAAAAAAGTACCTTACAACGAAGCATATTTGCCTTGGAATTGGCGCGGTTGGTGGCCTTATGGTACGGGAGCACTCGGCGACATGGCTTGCCACATCATGGATCCCGTGTATCGTATTTTGCCCATTGACTACCCAACTTCGGTGGAATGTAGCGTGGCAGGTACGTGGACGTTTACCCTCCGTCCGCAAGACGACAATCCCGATTGGACGCCTTTTTCGGCCTCTATCCACTTGGATTATCCGC
>JBDHXS010000672.1:0-3642 GCA_039810845.1 Runella sp.
AAAGCTTTGGGTAAGTTTTTTCGTCTATCGGTCATGCCAACGGTTTCGAGGGCTTTTTGGACTCTTTTTTTACGTTCACTCGCACTTACGCCCAACAGTTTAAGCGGCAACTCTACGTTATCTTCCGCACTCAGGGGAGCCAATAAATTAAAACTCTGAAACACAAATCCTATTTTTTCTAACCTCAACCGAGCCAATTGACTTTGTTTCATATCATTGATATGGTTACCATCTACCCACAAATTGCCGTAAGTTGGATAAATTACACAACCAAGCATAGAAAGCAGGGTCGTTTTGCCCGAACCAGATGGACCTATGATGAGCGTCAACTCTCCTTCCTTCAGCTGAAAATCGGTTGGCTGCAACGCAACGATTGTTTGGTCACCTGTTTTGTATTCTTTAGTTGCCCCTTTTAATTCTGCAATCATAGTAATGAGTAGGATTCGCGATTGGTACGAAATCATACTATTACAACCGATTTATGGTGTAATTGTTTTTAAAAGAAAAAATAATTAGGAAATCATAGCAACATCCGTTTTCGCCTTGAGAGGAGACTTTGGCGAAAACCTAAGGTTGCAAGAAAATTGAGATAAAAATCAACTACCAAAGGCCATTTAGGGTTTGACCAACGTTGGTGACTTTTTTTGAAGTATTCAAAATCAAGCTCTTATATTGAGAAGCATAAAAAAATAGGTGTAGGACAAAACAAACTTTGCCTACACCCATCACGATATATGTTTATTAAAAGCAATAGCAGTTGTTATCGTCCACGCTTATTAAACCACGGCTTTTTGCCACGCTCAGTAGGCTTGGTACTCGGAGTTTTGGGTAAGATCGGCTGATTAGACGCGGGTCTTGGTGGGCATCCACCACCACCTCCTCCTCTTTTGGCAGCATTGTGCGGCTTTGGAGCTTCATTTCCAGGCTTTTGAAGCAACGGAAACGGATGGTCTTCTACCACGGGAATGATTTTATTAATCAGTTTTTGAATGTCTTTAAGTGAACCTCTTTCCTCGGTATCACAAAACGAATACGCTGTTCCTTTGGCCCCTGCCCTACCCGTCCGCCCAATGCGGTGCACGTAGGTTTCAGGAATTTCGGGAATTTCGTAATTAAAAACATAGGCCAGTTCGTCCACGTCAATGCCACGCGCTGCAATATCGGTAGCTACCAATACCCGCGTTGTTTTCTCTTTGAAATTATTTAACGCATTCTGACGGGCATTCTGCGACTTATTTCCGTGAATTGCCTCTGCCTTGATATTATGCCTCAGCAGGAGTTTTACTACCTTATCGGCTCCGTGCTTGGTACGGGTAAATACCAGTGCCGTTTCGATTTCTTTGTTTTCCAGCAAATACAGCAAAAGATAACTTTTATTTTCTTTGTCCACAAAAAACACTGATTGCTGAATAATATCAACGGTAGAAGACGCGGGTGTCACTTCTACCTTTTCGGGGTTATGCAAAATGGTGTCGGCCAACGTGACAATTTCGGGAGGCATCGTAGCCGAGAAAAACAATGATTGACGTTTGGGTGGTAAAACCGCAATGATTCGTCGGACGTCGTGGACAAAACCCATATCTAACATACGGTCGGCCTCGTCCAACACAAAAATCTCAAGGTGCTTCAAACTCACAAAACGCTGCGCCATAAGGTCAATCAATCGGCCTGGCGTCGCGATCAAAATATCCACTCCATTTTGAAGTGCATCGGTTTGGCGCAACTGTTTTACCCCACCAAAAATAACGGTATGTTTCAAGCCCGTATGGTGCCCATAAGCGGCAAAGCTTTCACCAATCTGAATAGCAAGCTCGCGCGTAGGGGTTAAAATCAAGGCTTTGATAGTGCGTTTTTCTTTGCGAAATGTCTGGCGGCCAGCCAGTTGTTGAAGAATAGGAATCGCAAAGGCAGCTGTCTTACCCGTACCTGTTTGTGCGCATCCTAATAAATCTTTTCCTTCTAAAACAATGGGAATTGCCGTGGCTTGAATGGGCGTTGGCGTGGTGTAACCCTGGGTTTGCAGTGCTCTGCGAATCGGGTCAATTAAATTTAATGATTCAAATGTCATGCAGTATTTATTAAATAAAAAGCGTGGAAAGTGGCTTACTTTCCACGCTTATCTTATCTCTGTAACCCCAAAAAACAAAAAATAGTTACAGCGACTTGATTTTTAGATTCTTCCAGTTGACTTTGATACCTCCTCCATCGTGAATTTGAAGAGCTACCGAGCCATTTCCCGCCCCAATTTTTTCGTCGGTTAAGTCCACCATCTCATGTCCGTTGAGCCAAGTTTGAACGCGTGCGCCTTCTGCTCTGATTTTGAGGGTATTCCATTCACCAAATTTCAAAAACCCTTCTTTTTCGTCGGGAATTTGAATCAACCAACCGCGCCCGTACGATTCGTAAATTCCGCCCGTATCGTGGTTTGGGGGGGCTACTTCTACTTGCCAACCGCTGATTTTAGTGCTTCCATCAGCAATGTTAGAACGAATAAATACCCCGCTGTTTCCGTTGGCACCTTGTTTAAAATCAACGGTAAGTTCAAAGTTTTTGTAGGTTTTTGTGGTCGCCAAATACCCGTATCCTTTGTCGGGGCCGCTTTCACAGACCAATTCACCTTTCTCAACGTACCATTTTTCGGTACCATAAATCTTCCAACCCGTAAGGTCTTTGCCGTTAAATAATTTTTCTTTTTTTTGAGCAAACACACTCGCTGTCAGCAATAAGCAACAGGCTGTAAATAGAAATGAATTGCGTAGTTTAATGACGTTCATTGCTTTTAAGTATAAAGTGTTAATTTTAGTAAAAGTAAGTCAATCTTAACTGTTTTTTACCGTGAAAACTTCTTTTTTTATTACCTCCGCACTCATTATTGGCTGTCTGACAACTGCAAAATCGCAGGATACTGCTCCAGTCAGCCTAACGCAACTTTGGAAATCGGACACCCTGTTGCGTACTCCCGAATCAGTGCAGTACGACCCTCAACGGCAGTTATTATACGTGGCCAATATCAACAAAGTCAATGTAGAAAACCCTGATGGTGATGGTTTTATTTCCATTCTAAATACTGACGGAAAAATCTCCAATCTCAAATGGGCAAGGGGACTCAACGATCCAAAAGGGATGGGTATCTGGGGAAATTCACTGTTTGTAGCCGACTTGAAAGATTTAGTGGAAATTGACCTAAAAACAGGAAATATCATCAAACGTCATCCTGCCATCAACTCTGTGATGCTCAACGACGTAAGTGTCAGTCCGAGAGGAGAAGTATTTGTCAGTGACTCACGTGGACACAAGTTGTATCGCTATGTGGACAGAAAAATGGAATTGTACTTGGATGATCCCAATTTGCAGGGACCCAATGGAGTTTTTGCCGAAAAAGACTATATGATTGTAGCCTCGGCTGGCACGGGCAATCTCTGGAAGTTAGATTATACTACCAAAAAATATAGTTCATGGGCTATGACCAACAAAACTGCCGACGGAATTTTGCGTTACGGCAATGATTATTTGATTTCGTGTTGGCACGGAGAGGTTTATTACGTCAAGCCTGACGGCAAAGTCTGGAAACTTATCGACAGTAAAGAACCTCAAACCAATACAGCTGATTTCGGTTATATTCCAAATCAAAAAACCATCCTT
>JBDHXS010000673.1:0-3631 GCA_039810845.1 Runella sp.
GATACTTTTCCTGAAAAAACAAAGTCGTGCAGTGCTGTTTTTAACTATGTAGCTAACTACAATAGTACACTCGTATATGCCGAGACGTCAGAAGGGCTTTATCTAAAAACCTTATTTTTATTTAAAATAGGTCACCGCCCGCTTTTTATTCCTTGGTCAGCCATGCAAAAATATGAGTTATCGAGTGCCATCTTCTCAAAATATGCCACCTCATTCAAGGTAGATAATACCCATATCAAGCTCAATACAGACTCACTATTGATGAGATAAACCAAGAAACAGTCATGCAAATAGGCCATATAGTTGGACCAATTTTTATTGTAGGGGCATATTGGATAACTTACATGAATAGCCCCAAATATGCCAATTTCTTACTCGAAGTAGCAATTTTGAGCTTGATTATTGCCCAAATCAAGCCTATTCAAACGTTTTCTCTATTGGGTATTGTGGGTATTTTGGTAGTGATGGTAATGTCAAGATTTGAACGTGAAAAAGCCATTGGCAAATGGTACCAAGAGCATCATTTTACCTTAACCAAGTTTACGAATGCCCCAGCGCTGTTTAGGTATCATTCGAGTAATGGTACTACTATTTATACCAATTTTCTGACCAAAATAGAAGATGTACCTTGCTTATTTTCAGAGCCATACCATTCGTATCGGAGTGGCAATACAAGCTCGGTAGTGGTGCATTGTTCTTATTATTTCAACGGAAAAATAGACATCAATGAATTAGAACGGCGTTTTATTTAACAAAAAAGTGATACGCCTAAATCTGGATTTTTCAGAAGCCAAGGCAATTATTTCAACTTAAAAAATTGTGAAATTTTCAAGCCCGAAATAGGGGGTATCGTAGTCAGTTGGCGATTACAAACTACTGTAAATGGCTACAACGAGCGATATGAATGGGTAAAGGATGCCTTGAAGAAATGATAAATATTGAAAGAACAGCACAAAAACAATGATTATGAGCCGATTCATCTACTCAGTTTTAATGGAAATTGTGCTAATTTCTTGCACCTATACAGAAGAAAAAGATAGTAATAAACCAACCAGTTTAGATTCAACAACCCATCAAATGACAGAGATCGAAACCATCTATTATCAAAAAATTGAAAATGTCTAATTTGACTTTACCATAAATAAAACAAATCCTTTCAAGCATATTTTAGAAATAGAAGCACTAATAATCAATCACAACGACTATGCTGTTTATTACAAAACAAGAACCTGTTATGAGTTGCAAGGCGACTTGGTTTTTGATAAAACTAAATTTTCGTTGGGATATGTTACTACTTGTAGGTCGTCTTTTTCGGTCGTTAACGAATTAGCCCCACATTCAAAATGTGTTTACAAAACACAAATAAACAACTACACCCATTCAAGTACAATCAAATTAGGATTAGAATTTTATGCTGTAAATAAACCTAAAAAAGAACTTGGGAGTATTTTTGAAGGCTATAATTTTGGCCTTGCCACCAACGAAAAAATTAAAACCAAAAACTACTGAGACTACGAACAAAAGTGGGTGTTTAAAAACGAAAAACAAACCGTTATTTGGGCAGAAGAAAAATCAATAATCTAATGGACATAATTAAAGGGATTTTAAACCTTATTGCATTTGTGGTATTTTATGTGCCAGTCAATTTTGTTTTGATGGCGGGGCTTACGTTTGTGCTACGACTGCTCAATAAAACTTTTTCGCTACATTTTCCACTTTGGGCTTTGTGTACGTCAAGTGCCATTTTGGTTTGGTTGGTTATGTTTGTCTTTACACAATCCAGTAAAAATTCAGCACCAGAGTATTTTTTGTGGGCAAGTTTAGCCATCAATATTGGTATTTTGCTTTTTATAGTGTTTTCCAATAAAATTTTTACGACCAACTCCGATGAATTACCGTTTGTTTGGGGTAAGCCGCAGATGATGGCAATAGGCGTATTCACACTTATGATGTTGAGTGTGGGATTGATTCCAATGTTAAATTCGGCAGACGATGTTGTAGAGGATTATTTTAATGAAAAATACGAAAGGCAAATGCTCGAAATAATCGAAACCAATAACGTAGAAGCTTTTAAAAAGAAGTTGGAAAATCCAACGATTTTAGACAAGTACAAATTGAATCATGGAAGTATAAAATTGATTGAATATCTGGTACAAGAAAATAAGCCAGATTTAGTAGATATTGCTTATCAAAAGGCGCCTGACATGAAAGAGCATTCCTATAATTTTGATATAAAAACCAACGAGATGATAGATGTTTTGGTGAAAAATGGACTAACATCAAGCGACATTTTACTGCCTTTGATTCGCCACAACAACGAATCTATGGTAGAATATTACATTGAAAAACACAATCCTGTTTTTGACAAAGATTCAGATATTGTTGAGAAGGTACTTATAAAGAAAAATGACTCAACTATGCTCAGTTTTTTGAGAGATAGAGGAATGGTAATCAATCACTAAAACCAAATACCAATACGTTTCCACCACTTTTTGGTCAAAATCCACCGAATACCAACCTACAAAATTCGCTACGGTATTCGCTACTAATTTTGAGTCATCAATAAGAAAAACAGTTGTACTCAAAATGAAAAGCTTCATTCTATCCATCTTACTTACTGGCTTCGTCTTTTATGCTTTCATGAGTTTAATAGACCCCAATAACCAAACTTGGATTTCAAAAATCTCATCATCAGTAGGGTATATACTTATCATTGGTTTGGGTATCGGGTATTTCGTAGCTTTTTATTGGGGCGTATCAGATATTATCAACGGACAGCGTATTGCCAATCTTTTGGGCATCTTATTCAGTCTATTTGGTATAGGGTTGTTTCTTTTTGGCTACTCCATGGAAATGGAAAAAGGAAAAGCCAATCCAGGACAATTTGATACTTCATTGACTACTGAAAACGCCAAAGACATTGTCGCTTTACAACCACTGTTAGAGCAAACTAATCTCAAAAAGCCTAACATTAAGCTGCTCACTTACTGGGACTTACTACAATCAAAAGATAAGTTCGCTGTATGTATGCAAAAGGGGCGAGTGATTGGTTTGAGTATTAATAATGTGAGGATTCAAGATATTTCATGTATTTCAGAACTCAGCGAATTATCGTCTTTAACGCTTAATGGTTGTGAAATAACAGTCATTGAAAACCTACGGTTGCCGCGGGCTGAACGGCTTAATTTGAACAATAACTTGCTAAAAAATTTAACAGGTATCGAAGCTCCGAAAGTCAAATGGTTAGATGTAGAAAACAACAGATTGAGCAGTTTTGAAGGCATTGATAAGTTACCCCAAGCTCAATATTTTAGTTATGAAGGCAATAACGTTATTGATTATTCAGCTTTGATAAATCATCCTTATTTGAAACCAATATCAGTCAAACAATGAACTTTAAAAATTTCATTATAATGAGTATTTTTTCTTGGATTTTGTTTGGGTGCGAAAGTGTGCCAGAAGAAAAAGATTATTTTGGCTTTGATTTGCCCATTATAAGTACGCACAATTCGGCTTTGTTGCATAGTTAATTTGAAAGAACTTTAACCGTTTGTGGTCTGGTTAATGTCGAAAACTGATTCAAACACTTGGCCTTGATTCTTACCTCAACTTTCTGGTTGGTGAATTTTCG
>JBDHXS010000674.1:0-3628 GCA_039810845.1 Runella sp.
TCCAAGGCGAAATTTCGGCAATAGATGGCGAAATCGGTATTGTTTATGGCACATCCCCTCAACCTACGATAACAAATCAACAAGCAACTTTACAGCAAAGTAGCAGTAATTCAGCCGTAGTTTCGGCTACCATTGTTGGCTTACAACTCAAACAACGGTACTATTTTCGACTTTATGTCAAAAAAGATGATGTCGTTTTGTACAGTAATGAACGCAATATACTGTTAAGCCCTGATTGGAAACGTCTCGTTGATGTTCCTTACGAAGGCCAACCTTTGCCGTATGGTTGGCTCTATGGTAATTTTGGTGGTTATCAACTGACTGTTTTTACCCGTACCAATTTTGTTTCTGAAAGCACTGGACAACAGTGGAATTATTATTCGAGCGATTTTCAGGGTCAACTATGGCGAGCAGGAACTAATAACAGTTCGGGCTATCCAGCTCGCTATAATCCTATTTATTTGCCTTATGCCGATCAAACTACTTACTTTTTTGGGGGAGGGTATTACTATGTCCCCGAACCTATTCCGACTTATACTTACCAGAAATTCTTTGACGATTACCGCGATGGGGCTGCTTATGATTATATAGGTGATGATGTACCTACGGTTCAGTTTGCGATTGGGGCTAACCTTCCCGATTTGTATGTGTTGGAGGTTGGCAATCAGTATCGGTTTTGGAAATACCAAAATCGTATTACGCCTACAGGCTGGGAGCTGGTAGAAGGGGCAGCCTTCCCACGTAAAAATCTCAAAAAAATATTTTCTTTTGCAGTAAACGACAAAGGATATATTTTATCAGAAGATGATAACAGCTTGTGGGCTTTCGACCCAACAACCAATCGTTGGCAAGAGCGTAAAAAAACACCTTTTTTCAATCGAGAAAAAGGTGCCATCATTACGCTTTCCAAAGGAGCTGTGTATGGCTTGGGCTACAATACCAAAACGGGCGAAGGATACCGTGATTTATGGCTATACGATGACCAAAACGATGTTTGGAGTTACCTAACTGATTACCCAGGAGAGGGTAGTGCCAACGTTACTGCCGTAGGCCGTAATAACCGTGTTGGGTTTATGATGGGCTACCGAGCTACAGCTACGCCCATCGGTACGGCTGAATTTAGTGCAGCCAAAGATGTTTGGATTTATGAGCCTAAATAGTAGAGCATGGCGATTTGGTTAGAAACTGTTGAGGAATAGAAAATTACTTACCTTGGCAGTTTTAGGTTGTGGCCACCCAAAAATAATCAGTTTGATAGATAAACCCGTTATACACTAAAGTGAGCCTGCAACTCCTATTTTTTGCTCAAAATCCTCTAAATACGATTGCCCAATATTGATTTTAATTTTATTGATGACAAGGCTATTTTTCTGAACAGACGTAATTTTATCTAACGAAACAATAAATGATTGATGCACTCGACAGAAATGTTTTTCGGAAAGTTTACCCTCTGCCGCTTTGAGGTTTAATCGAGTGAGAATGGGTCTGGCTTGGCTTACCAAAAAAATCTTGACATAATCTTTCAGTCCTTCGATATAGATGATTTCGTCTTCGTAGATTTTTACTTTTTGGTATTCAGCAAAAACGTAGAAAAAACGCCTTTCTTGGCTTAATTTCGACTGGTTTTTCAACAAAAATAACTCATAGGCTCGGTCTGCGGCTACTTTCAATCGGTCGAATGAAAACGGTTTCATCAGATAATCAATGGCTTTCAATTCAAAACCCTCAATGGCAAACTGTTCGTAGGCAGTTGTGAAAACAAACATCGGGGGTTCTTTGAGGCTTCTCAAAAATTGTGTACCTGTGAGGGTCGGCATTCGGATATCGGAAAAAATTAAATCAATCTCATTCTCTTCAAGAAATTTTTGGGCATAAATTGCCGAAATAAATGAGCCTTTTACCTCCAAGAAATCAATTTTTTGAAGGTCTTCGGTCAGAATTTCTAAGGCAAGAGGCTCGTCGTCAATGGCAATGCAGCGTATTTTCATGCAGTTAATTCGATTTTTATTTTTACGGAGTAAATGTCTCCTTGCTCATTTATGTTCATATAGTGGCGATTGGGATAATGCAATTGAAGTCTTTTTCTTACGTTTTCAAGACCTATTCCCGAACTTTTCTCCTCTTCAAATTCCGTATCAAAGTGTTGATTATGAGTCTCAAAGCAGAGCGTTTGGTCAATTATTTTGATTGAAAAATAGAGTTCGGCATCAATAGAAGCGTGTAGCCCGTATTTGAATGCATTCTCCACAAACGGAATAAAAAGCAGGGGTTCAATCATGACGTTTTCTACCTCGCCTTGCACCTCAAATATTACACTTTCGGGGTGGCTCATGCGTAGTTTTTGGAGTTCGATATAGTCACACAAATGCTCAATTTCTTTTTTGAGTGGTACCTTATCGGCTTTGGACTGATAAAGCATATACCGCAAAATGTTCGAAAGTTTGATAACAACCGCTTCGGTTTTGTCTGATTTTTTTCTGACCAACGACCGAATGTTATTCAGTGTATTGAACAAAAAATGCGGACTCACTTGTAGTTTCAACACTTCCAATTCAGCACTGAGTTTCTCAAACTCAATTTGTTTTTGCCGCTCGGCTTGTTCTTTTTGATGATTATTGAGTGCCATTGCCGTACTTATTACGAAGGCCGCCACATAATAAAAAAGCAACCCAAATATCTTAGGCATAGGCAAAAAACCTCGAAGATAGGCTCCTTTATAGTTCAAAATAAGGCTTTTTTCAATCAAGATTTTGAAAAAGGAAATCTCAAAAGCAAACATCAATACATAAACAAGTACGCCAACAACGATAAACTTAAAGGTGTTTTTTGAGGAAATCCACTGAGGGGTTAGTCGAAAATAATTATAGTAAAAAAATATCGCAATACCCGCATCCGTAATGATTTTGAGGGTAGCAAATTTCAAAAAAACTTCGGAGGGCAGATTGATATAAAATGGTGATATATAAAGCGGTAACACAACGGCTATTGTCCATACCATCGCATGAACCACAGTAGTTGCTTTACTTGTAAATAATTGATTTTTCATCATTATGAGAGATTTACGACACAAAATTACAGACAATTTTATTGGTAATAAGCCGATCTTTTCTACACAGTTTTCCATCATTTCTACACAAGCCAATCGGAGTATAATCTTCTAATAGTTTTGTGCGTCTATATCACAAAACCAAATCAATTTTTTAATTTAAACCAATCAAAACAATGAAAAAGTCAATCAGTTTAATCGCTATTGCTCTTGTAGCGAGTGTCTCAGTATTTGCTCAGCGTCCTGCCGATGCCAGCCGTGAAAAATTCAATAGTCTAAGTCCTGAGCAGCAAGCCCAGATTCAAGCAAAACGAGCCGAAGCAAAAGCCAAATGGGAAGCCATGACGCCAGAGCAACGTCAGGCGGTTCGTCAGCAAATGGGCGATAAAGGTTGGGGCAACCCCAATGCCGCTTATGGTCGTAGAAGCGCGGCACAGTTCAGCAGCCTTTCGCCAGAAAAACAAGCAGAAATCAATGCCATGAAAGAAAAAATCAAGGCAATGACCCCCGAAGACTCCAGTTCGTACCCGACGGCAAAGAAACGGCTCGCGCGGCATAAAGTCAATCGGACCATTTTTGACA
>JBDHXS010000675.1:0-3624 GCA_039810845.1 Runella sp.
GTGTTGGTCCCAACCCTGGTGATACAACTGAACAAACTTGACGTCTTTTTCGAGCAATTTTCTCGCCAAAATACAATTGGCAGCATACGAGCCTGAATCACGGCTATCGGGGCCATACAGTTGAAAAACCTCGTCCGATTCGTCCGACAAATCCATCACTTCAGGCACCGAAGTCTGCATCAGATACGCCATTTCGTACTGCGCAATACGGGCATCCACTTCGGGGTCGCCGTAGGTTTCGTTTTGGAGTTGGTTGAGTTTAGTCAAATAATCCAACATTTCCTTGCGGTCCTTGCCTTCGTATCCTTCGGGATTGTTGAGAAACAAAACCGGGTCTTGTCCCGAGCGAAACTGCACACCTTGATGCTTTGATGGCAAAAAACCATTTCCCCACAGCCGCGCATAAAGTGGTTGGTCTTTGGGCGCATTTTTACTGACCAAAACAATGAACGTTGGCAGATTTTGATTGTCAGAACCTAAGCCATAACTTACCCAAGACCCAATCGAAGGACGTCCTGGAAGCTGATTGCCTGTTTGTAAAAATGTAATGGCAGGGTCGTGATTTATCGCCTCAGAATGAATGGATTTTACAATACACAAATCATCCACTACTTGGGCGGTATAAGGCAACAGTTCACTCACCCACGTTTGACTTTTACCATGTTGATTAAACTTATAAATAGAGGGTACTACGGGCAACGCGCTCTGATTGGCACTCATGCCCGTAAGCCGCTGACCTTTCCTCACTGAGTCGGGCAGGTTTTGGCCTGCCATATCGTACAACTTGGGTTTGTAGTCAAACGTCTCAAACTGCGACGGCCCTCCGCTCATAAACAAATACACTACTCGCTTGGCTTTGGGGGAAATGTGCGGCAATGCTTTCAGAATCTCTTCTTCTAAATTGGCCGAACTTTCTTCGGCTATTTTGGGCGATGCCCCGAAAAGGTGCTTGGCTCCAAACAATGAACCTACCGCCAATGCACCCAAGCCTAAAGAAGTTTTAGTTAGAAAGTTTCGCCTATCAAGACGTTTATTTAACTCCTGAAAATCAGGGGTATGTAATCGAAAATCTTCGTCGTGATGATGTAACATAGGGGTAGTCTGGAGATTATCTCTTCGTTAAACTTGCGTCTGAGTTCAGTATCGTACTCGCTACCACGGCGTTGGCCGCAATGAGTGGCCCATCCAAGGTTGCGTCGGCAATGTACTGTCCTGCGTTGAGCCATCCTTTTGTTTTAGGAGGGTTATCCTTGAATTTTTTGTATTGTATTTGTTGTAAATTGGCCAGTAACGCCAGTTCTTTTTCGGACGGTCGCCGTCCCGTCAGTTTCCGATAGGTAATGGTGATGGCTTGCTTCAAATCGCTGATTTTGGTCATTTGCTCACCCATTACTTTGGCTGCTTCCACAAAAGTAGGGTCGTTGAGCGTGACCAAAGCCTGCAAGGGCGTATTGGTTTTTTGACGACGCACCACACAAAAACTCCGCGAAGTAGCATCAAAAGTCGAAAGAGTAGGATTCGGCACGGCGCGTTTGGCCAAAATATACAAACTTCTACGATACACAGCATCGCCCGAGTCGCGTACATAATTGGCACTATTGATTTGCCACAAGCCCTCGGGCTGATAGGGCTTTACGCTTACTCCTCCTATTTTTTTATTTAACAAACCGCTGGCTGTGAGGGCATTGTCTCGAATCATCTCCGCTGTAAGGCGGTACGATGGCCCGTGCGACAACCAACGGTTTTCGGGGTCTTTTTCGCGGGCTTCTTTGGTCGTCTGAGAAGTCTGACGATACGTAGCCGACATCACGATGAGTTTGTTGAGTTGTTTTACGTCCCATCCTGACTCTCTGAAAGTTACCGCCAGCCAGTCCAATAATCCCAAATGGCTTGGTAGTTCGCCTTGATTTCCAAAATCTTCAGTGGTTTTGACCAAGCCTGTTCCAAAAAAATTTTGCCACAAACGGTTAACCGCTACTCGCGCCGTCAGGGGGTTGTCTTCATGCGTTAGCCACTGTGCCAGCCCGTACCGATTTTTGGGGAAATCTTCGGGAAACGCCAAAATACTTTCGGGCGTATTGGGAAATACTTCTTCGCCAAAAGCATCATAATTGCCGCGTAGCAATACTTGTGCTTTTTTGCGTTGGGGCATTTCCTGCATCACCATCAGTTCTTTGACTTTCTCGGTAGAATCGGCCAACGTAGAACGTAACTGTTGTAATTTTTGACGCGCAACGAGCGTATTAACATCTATCGCTGAAAAATAATAAGCCCTCAAATCTGCCAACTCCGTAGCCGAAAGTTGGGTCTTGGTTTTGGTAGCAATCGCGTTCCAATTTGCTTTTTTGGCCAACATTCTTAGTTCAAAAGGAGACAACACACGGTCATAAAACGTAATATCGTCAACTTTCCCGTCGGTCAATCCCCAACCACGCCACCAACCTCCTACCTGAATACCCGATTGTTCTCGCGAGCGAAACAAAATGTCTTTTTTGAGTTGGTTCATGGTTGTTTCCATATTCATCTCATTGCCATCTAAGTATAATCGAAGCCCTTGGGCTTGGGCCGACCCGTCGTAGGTAATGGTCAGTTGTACCCATTTGTCACGCGGTATAGGATGCTTAGAAACCCGCGTGATGGCATCCGATGGCGCAGTATGGGCCATGTTGAGTTCGAGTCGGTTGTTTTTTAAATACAAATGCCAACCCCTAAAATTATACAGCCGCTCGGCTTGGCTTTTGTGAATAATGACCCCTTCTTTCAGGTTTTTGGGGATATTGACCCAAATTCCTACGCTGAAAGGTTGTGATTTTCTGTAAGCTCCTACGCAGTCTAAATCAAGCCAAACGTCGCCATTAAGCAATAATGCTTTTTCATTGCCTCGGTCAGCAAAGGCAGGAGTTTCTTCGCCCGACTCGCGTAGCATTCGCCCCGACTGTTTTGGGCTTAGGGTATTTTTGAGGTTATTTTCAAATCCAAAATGAGCTACTAATCCTGTTTGTGGAAGAATAGACTTTGCCAACTTTTGGTGTCCGTTTGTTGTGAGCCATTGGTCAAAATTGGTTGCTACATTTGCTTGCGTTTTAGCAACGATTATCTCTTGTTGTTTGATTTGACGGTTGATAAAATTGAGCACTTTTTCTTGCTCAGAAGTCGGCAATAGCAAAGTAGGCGACGGCAACGCATCGTCCCACGAGATTTGCCCTGCTTCTTTTACGTTGTTGAAAAAACTGAACAACTCGTAATAGTTCTTCTGCGAAATAGGGTCATACTTATGGTCGTGGCACTTGGCACAGCCCACCGAAAGCCCCAAGAAAGCATCTCCAAAGGTATTGGTACGATCCACCACATACTCCGTCTGAAACTCTTCTTCGATGATTCCGCCCTCCATGTTTTGCTGGTGGTTGCGATTAAAAGCGGTAGCAATCAGCATATCTTTGGTTCGCTTAGGCATCAAGTCGCCTGCCAATTGCCAATGGACAAATTGGTCGTAGGGCATATTTTTATTGAAAGCCCCGATGACCCAATCGCGGTAAGGCGACATATCGCGCAGGCGGTCAACGGTATAGCCGTGCGAATCGGCAAAACGTGCCAAATCAAGCCAATCAACCGCCATTTTTTCGC
>JBDHXS010000676.1:0-3605 GCA_039810845.1 Runella sp.
TCCTTATCAAGGCGACCGTTGGCAAGATGTTTTACAAAAAATACGAGGTACAATTACGGCCCTGTGGAATGGGATAGAACCCTTTATTTATCGTGCTACTGACGGGCGTCTGATGGGCGTCGAGTATGAAGTAATGCACGCATTTGCTAATTACACAGAACAAAAATATGGCGTAAAACTAACAGTCAATTGGGTCGAAATCAGCGACTTTCACAAGATGATTGACGATATTAAATCTGCCTCACAATCTGGAATCTTTGGCTGGGGATATCTATCCATTACGGACGAGCGAGGCAAATACTTGCGCTATACGCCCCCCTACATGCCCGATCTCAATGTGTTGGTAACCCATGCCAATCAAGAACTTTACAAAACTCCAGAAGCATTTGTCAAACACATGAAACAGATGCACGGTTTTGCCATGGCCAATACTACCATGGCCGAAGATTTGGCTAAATTACGCTCTTATGCACCCCAAGTCAATACAGGTTATAAAAACAACGATTATGAAATCGCCGAAGAAATTTCACGCGATGAGCGTGCTTTTGGGTATTTGCCATTGTCGATTTATATCGTTGCCTTACAGCGAGGCCTCAAAGTAAAACGTCAGCCTGTTTGGGCTGTAAAAAGACCTGGGTTTGCGGGCATTTATCCCCAAAAAAGTGATTGGGAAGCTCCCGTCAATGAATACTTCAAGAGCGAACAGTTTCAGCTTGATTTTCAAGAGATTGCCCGTCGCTATTTAGGGTCACAGATGTGGAAATTGGTATTTCTCAACGTAATGAATGACTCTCTCCAAAATCAAAATGATTTAGAGTTGTTACAGATTGAGAAAGACTTGTTTGCCGAGCGCGTCATTGAGGCTGCACTTGATGCCGAATACCAAAAAAACATCCGTAATATTCTCTTCATTACAGGGATATTTTCCCTGCTTTTTATGGGTTTCTTCTACGCGCGCTACCGTGGCAAAAAACAACACTCCGAAGTGCTAAGTCAACAAAACAACTTAATATCTGAACAGAAAGCAGAGATTGAAAGAATGAATATACGCCTCGAAATGAAGGTGTTGCAATTTCAATCCAACCCGTATTTTATTTTTAACTCCCTCAATGCCCTTCAGTACTTTATAAGTTTAGACGACCGTAAAGGAGCTCTTGCTTATTTGGCTTCGTTTTCAAAATTCATTCATGAATTACTCGAAAACGCAGGCACGACCACCCAAACCGTACAGCAGGAAAGTGAAATGATTGAACAGTACCTTCGCCTCGAAAAAATACGATTTTTGGACAAATTTGATTTTGAAATCTTAGCTGACGAAAACGCCCAAGCTTACCAAATTCCTACTTTGCTTATTTATCCTTTGGTCGAAAACGCCCTCTACCATAGCCTTCTCAGCCGCAAAGACAATGGTGGTTTTTTGAGCATAAAATTCCGTTTAGACAATTCTTATATTGTAGTTGTGATTGAAGACAATGGTGTGGGAAAAGATTATGATAATCAACCTGGGAAACGTCGAAACAGCTCAAGTTCGTCCCATGAAGAACACATGTGGCAACGGATTCGGCTTTTTAATCAAAGCCAAGCGATGCCAATTACCATTTCTCCCCCCGCTTTGATAGCACTAGATAGAATACAAACCGAAGTGCGTTTCCCTATTTTGAATATAGAAGCATGATAGATAAACCATGAAAATCCCCTTTCAACTTCCCCAGTCTTTAGTACCAGTTATTACCCAAATTAACCGTTGGGGGAATAGGATATGGGCATGGGCTTCGATGCAAGGGATTACTCCCAGCCTCTCCGAATCATTGAGAGATAAAACTATTTTATGCAATCGGCTGACGATTACGGTCAGTTTGATTCTCATTTTCCCTTTGTTTAGCTACTGGGGCGCTTTGGATGTTTTTCTACTTCATTTTATTGCCATTCTGTGTTATCTATCCACGCTTCTTTTCAACCGTCTTGGTTGGTATCATTTTGCCCGTTGGTGGTTTGTCATCACGCCTCCTTTGTTTAATCTTATTGGGGCTGGGTTCCTCACCGAAGGGCCAGCGTCGGCAGTCAAGGTATCGTTTATTTCAATGATTATCCTCCCCATTTTGCTATTTCAACTTTCAGAGACCCGAAAAATGGTAATTGGTCTGGCGTGGGTTGTACTAACCTTAGTAGCTTTTGATTTTGTAACGGAGCTGATTCCGCGTTCGCAATGGATTGCCAACGACAACCGCTACGATAATCCCCAAATCATCTACACGGAGGTGTTGAAGAGTATGGTTTTCTTGATTGCGGCATTTCTGTACCTACAACACGTAAATCGCGTCAATCAGCAACGTTTACAAAAGGCTTTAGATGAAACCGACCTACAAAAAAAGGCACTTGACCACAGCAATGCTTTACTGAGACAAAAAAATGAGGCCATCGAAGATCAAAGGCTGGAGATTGAGCAAATCAACCACGATTTGCGCCTTCAAGCGCTAAAAGCGCAGATGGATCCACATTTTTTGTTCAATGCCCTCAGTTCAATTCAACATTTTATTATCAAACAAGAAACCAAAGCATCGCTTAGTTACTTAGCTAAGTTTTCAAAACTGATTCGACAAATGCTCGAAAACTCGGTAAACGACCGAATTTCCATTGCCGACGAAGCCCGTGCTTTGTCGTATTATATTGATTTGGAACGGCTAAGGTTTGAAAATAAATTTGAGTATCACATAGAAATTGACGAGGCCATCAACCCCGAAAAATTAGAGATACCTCCTATGTTGCTTCAACCGTACATCGAAAACGCCATTTTGCACGGTTTGCGCCCCAAAGAAGGTGGCGAAGGCGTGTTGAAAGTGGTTATTTTGCGACAATTTGATGATTTGCTTTGCATCATTGAAGACAATGGAATCGGTCGGGAAGCGGCAGCGTATATCAATTCTCATCGTTCTCGTTCACACATTTCTCGTGGAACTTCCTTCACCGAAAGCCGAATTCGGCTGCTCAACGCCAATCGGCGGAACGCAGTGAGCGTGATTACGATTGACTTAGCATATGCGAATGGACAACCTCGCGGCACGCGCGTCGAATTGAGAATACCTCTCGAATAGATAAAATAAGCTACATTTTGGGGCACTTCGTCTTTCCTCGACTACTGCGCGAAGCGGGACGGAATCGGAGTTGATTTTTGGTGACTAAATAGCCTCCGTTGCCGTTTTTGGCAAACACATCGCCACCACCTGGCATTGGAATAAAATCCAAAGAGGGGAGAAAAACAAAGTCGTCAATGGGTTGCGGCTGCACGTCAAAAAGCGGGTCGCCAGGAAAATGGTAGGTCTCAAAATCGTAGTCAAACAAAAAAATCGTGATATAGCCATCGGGGCTATATTTGAGGCTGATGTCTTTGGTAGGGGCCAATTTGAAGGCTTGTTGTACGTCTTTCCTTCTAAAAAACTGGTCTTTGAAATGATCGTGAAATAACTTAGCGCGGTTGTAGAGAAAAATCGTATTAGCAGTATCATAACTGATGGCAATGTCGAGATAATGCTTTGAAAAATCCTTACGGGTATCTTTTCCAAAAAGTACACCCATGTTATTGATGGCGTTTTTGCTCAAATAAAGCT
>JBDHXS010000677.1:0-3603 GCA_039810845.1 Runella sp.
TTTACCAAACATCCATTTAATTGTATCATAAATAGAATTTTATTTTACAATCAAAATCTCTTATTTTCCTTTTTTCGTTGTATCTAAAACAGTCATTTCTGTTATATCCAAGTTACCAATCTAATTAAATTTAACCCTTTGTATATCATCTTGTTTAGTTTTTCTTAAAACTTCCAGAAACTTGTCTTTGTAAGTAAGTGCCGTATCAATACCAGATACTTGGGAAAGCCGAGCTGCTGTTTTTGCATAAAATAAATTAAAGGCTTCCGATGGAGCTATTTTTTGTGCATCTTCATTTCTTGAATCTACTACTTTCGATTCTGAATAAGTGCTATTTTGTGTATAATGAAAGGCCAATTTAGGATTAACAACTTTCTTTTTTTGTAATGAAATTTGCGAATCAGGAGGAAGCATTTTTCTTATCGGCAAAGATATCTTCTTCGCTATCACTGAATCTTCCAAAGTTTGAATCGTATTCCGAAACAGAATATCCGTTTCTTTTTGCAAAATACTCTTTTGTTCGTTGTATTCCTTACGTAACCAAAATACCTGAAAAGCCGCCAGCAATACCATGCTGACGACCATTAAAAGCCCCCCCGCCTCCGAAGGGGGAGTATTGTTTTTATGCTTTATCATACATAGCCATATTTTACTCCCCATTGGGGCTGGGGGCTTTAATTCCGAATAATCCGAATTCCGCCTTGTCCACCCATCTCTTTCATAAATTCATCCCGTTTTTTAGTAAACTCCGCATCCGTAATTTTTTTGCCTCCCGACGGAGTTTTTAAATCGCTCCCCGTTAATTTTTTAAATTCGATTTTAGACATCGTATAAAGCATATCGCCCTCATTGACATCCACTTCTAAAATCAACCCAGGCAAACCACCAAAACCAGCAGGGCCGCTCGGCGCAGGAATGGCTTCTGTAAACCACGCCACAATCGGCTGATTGGTGGCTTTGCTGGTCATGGTGGCTTTCATACAATCATAGCTCTGAATTTTTTTCGTTTCACCCGTCAATTTCCAAGGCATTCGTTTGAGGGTATCTTCAATCAAAAATTTTTGTCCGGCCAACTCTCGCAATTCGATGGTTTTTTGAGCTTCGTAATTACGATAAGTCTCATTTTGTGGAACTCGAATCACCATGCGTACATTCGTGCCGTTTCCATCGTTACTTTCACTTTCTTCATTGGGTTGTTCGGCTGCTTTAAACAACGACTCGGAACCGCGAATGTTGAGTTGCATTTTATTGGTACGAAACTCAGGCACCATGGCTTTCATGTTCTCATCCTGCAACCGCTTGTGCATATTGATTTTTTGGTCATAAAAAACGACTCCTTCATTTTGTTGGCCAAGCACGGAAAGCAAAGGGCTAAAAGACAAAATTAGCAATAACAGGTTCTTTTTCATTGATTTATGATTGGTTTAATTCATTTGTAAATTCGACATTCTCCACTCAAAACTCGACACTTCCTTTATCCTCTCTGGATTACTCTCATTCCACCCGTAGGCATTCCTCCCATAAAGCTTTTAAGGCTATAAGTAAAACTCAATAGAAAATAGCGACCCAACGAACGAATACGCTCATCCTGCACGAAATTCACTTGAGCAATTCGATTGATACCCACGTTACGATTGAGCATATCTACCACCGAGAATTTTAGCTCACCTTTGTTGTTTTTAAGGAAAAACTTAGAGACAGAAGCATTCCAAATAGGTACTTTTTGATTGAACGAAGAACCCGCAAAATTATAAATGCTGTAATCTAAAGTCGAACTTACATTAAGGGTTTTAGATAATTTTACGTTGCCTTCCACATCGTAGTTCTGATTGACAAACGACTGGTTAAGACTGGTGTTTAATGAATATTTCGTTTGGTTGTAAGTAATCGCCGCGCTGGTCGAAAGGTCGATAATTTCTTTAAAACGGTATTCTAAACGCAGCGTATTGCGGCTTTCCAAACGGTGTGTACGGTTGTCAACATCGTTAATAGGTGTAATTCCCCGATTGACTAACAGGTTGGTTGAAAAATTAACCCGAGTGCCAATGGCTTTGATGCGAAACCCTTTTGAGATATTTGAAATCAGCGTATAATCATCCTTGACGTTGACGGGGCGATACGTACGCACCAAGTTGGCATCTATCTGCTGGGCATTGGCAATTCTATTAGTGATATAATTAAGGTTGACAAAGGCAAAGAAATTACTGAAATTGAGTTGATTGAAGTTAAAGAAGTTTAAGCTTGCACGGTGATTGTATTCAGGACGCAGGTTGGGATTTCCCGTAGAAATGTTGAGTGGGTCAGTATTATCTACAATTGGTGACAGTTGCAGAATGCTTGGCGCCTGTACGTCAGTATCATAGGTAAAGTTGAGGTTGCGATTTGCGGCAAAATTGTATTGAAAGCGCATATTAGGTAGCAAATTTGTGAAAGTCCGTGCGATGTGTGTGTTTTGCAGGATCAAATCGCCTTCCAATGCCGATCGTTGTAGACTTGTTCCCAACGAAAAATTATACATTTTATCATTGAAACGAAGGTTAAAGCCACCTCGTTGGTAAATAAAATCATTCCGAAACTGATTGCTGAGCAGGGTATTAAATCGCGGAGATTGTCCTTCTCCATTGACATCAAATACGCGACGATTGATATGGTTTTGGCTAAAGTTGACGGCATAATTGAGTTCTAAATAACGGCGTTTACCCAATGGCTCGGTGTAAGAAGCCGTTAGTCCATAGCTTTGGCGGTCGTTAGCCTGTGTATTGGTCTGGCGAAGTGTGTCTATCCGATTTTTTTGGCCTGCTGGATTATAGAAACTATTGACTGCCCGCAAAGTTCCATCCCGATCGCTTTGTTCCAATCCCAAGGTAAAATTAGTGGAAAGCGTCCGCCCTTTTTTGCCAAACTTGTGCCGCCACAGCAACTCAGAATTTACACGCCAGTTGTTTCCCTTCGCTGTTGATAATCGTGTGCCTTCGTTTTCAAGTCCGCCGCTTGCGTTGGTCGAACTGCTGCTACTCCCTATGTTGGAATTGTTTTGCGCGTAGCTTAGGTTATTTGTCCACTTCAATGAATTCAATGAATCAATTTTATGGTCAATCGTCCAATTGGCGCGGTGGGTAGCATTACGGGTATTTTGAGCTGTATTTTGTTTAGTTTTAAAACTGCCCGAAGGTAAAAATGACTCTCGATTGGTTTCGCGCTCAATCAATTGGTCGAGTTGATTGTAGAAATAATTACTTTGTAATTCTGTCTTTTTGGTAAGTTGGTCATTATAGTTTAATCCTGCTCCACCTGATGTGACAAATCCATTATTTCTCCCACCAAAGTTGAGCGGAATAGCCGCATCATCTTCTGAATTAAATTGCAGACGTACTCCTCCACCCGACATCATACGTTGCGCATTTCCCGTAAAGTTCATGTAATCATCAATCGAAAAGCCCTGTTGATTGATATTGTTGGCCATTCCTAAAAATGACATTTGCCGTGTTTTCGTAAAGCGGTTAAAATTAGCTTTGAGCGTATATCGGCTATCGGGGCCAATACCCGCGGTTGCATTACCAAAAACGCCTTTTTTCTTTTCTTCTTTCAATGCTAAATTGATTG
>JBDHXS010000678.1:0-3602 GCA_039810845.1 Runella sp.
ATTTTGGGCAACGGCTACAATAAGAGAGATACGCATATTTTTACAATTTTGTCAAAGGTCGGATTTTTAGTTTGAAAGTAAAATAACAAAAAAGCTCTTCTGATGCCTCAGAAGAGCTTTGTATAAAATAGTCAAGACCATAAAATCAAGTACTTATTTTAAGGTTTGGCAAGTCAAGCAAAACTCCGCTACTTTGTATAACAATTCCAATAAATCTTTATCTTCTGACTTTATGAAAACCTATTGTATCCTTTTTATTACCTTACTCTGGGCATCGGCTACTTTTAGCCAAAAGGTCACCTTAGTAAGCCTCGAAGACCGCCGTTCTATAGGAAATTCCTACTTTGGAAACCGTTGCGAAATCGAACTTAAAACCACAGGTGACGAAGTCCGTAAGTACAAATACGTCAAAATCAAGGGCATCATTCGCGCTGTTGATAGCGAAAATGTTGATTTACTAAAAGAAAAAGAGGAAAAATACGATTACCAAGAAATTGGAGAAGAAAAACTCAAAATTGAACTCAAAAATCCACTTCGCAAAGCTACCTCTATCAAAGAGATTGCTGGCACTTTGGGGCTTTACAACCCTACTGAAGCCAACGGTGCAGTGGTGAAAGTGGCAAATTTTCAAGCAAAACCAAACATAAATCTATTACCCAAATCAGCGCCTGTTTCGGTCACTTTTTTCACCAAAGAGTCAGTAGAAAAGCTGGCTAAAGAGCAAAAAGCACAGCGCGAAGCCGAAATAAAAAAACTCGATGAAAGTACACGCAAAGTAGCTGAAGGGCTAATGGCATTGGTCGAAGGTTTTGGTGCAATAGGTATGGGGAGCGAAAATGAGCTTTCGTTTTACGTGGACGGTGATTTTGCCAAATTAGTTGACATTAAATTTGAGGATGAAACAGGTAGAGAAATGAAGCGTACAGGGCGTTTTATTTCAGGCAGCAATCTTCATACTTATAGTTTTTCCGAAAAGCCTACTTCTAAGTGGAGGTTGAGAATTCTCCTCGAAACATCTACATCCGTCAAATCTGTACCGTTTAGTTTGAAGGATATTGAACTGCCGTAAAACAAAAAATCGCTGTCGGTAGCACCAACAGCGATTTTCTCTCTCTAACAGCCATAAAAACGAATACGATTATCTATCTTAATCATCTTCTGAATCAATTACGCCTGTTGAGAGGCATTCGTTGCAAAATGTTGGTAAAAAATTTATTAATCTTTTAGAAGCTCTATTTTTACCTCACTCAATAACCCCGAAGGCATAGGATTCCATTGGCTTGCCTTGAAAGGTTTATATTGAATATCCACGATATTGGCATCCAGAAATTTCTTCCACTCAGGCTGTTGTGTATCACGCAATCGCATATAGTTGGCCGCGAGATTTGTCACTGCTATTTCTATACGATTTTGTTTGGTTTTTAGCACATTAATAGGGATTTCAAGTCTAAAAGGCAAACTCCAGGCCGTTCCAATTTTTTGCCCATTAATAGTCACGTCGGCCACTTCGCGTACATCACCCAAATCCAGAACGGCTTTTTTCTGAGCAGAAAAATCACTGGGCAAATCAAATGATAAAAAGTATCGAGCAGTGCCAGAGAAATAACCCGTAGAATCAGAAAAAGATGCCCATGAGCCTAATTGGTTCATTAAAATCGGTTTAGGTAGATAGGGTTTACCTTCAATAAACTCCAATTTCCAGTTGCCTTGCAGCATGATAGTAGATTGTACAGCATTTTTGGTAGTGTTTTGGGTTTTGCCAGAACTGGAGTCCAGCATCAAAAAGCAAGATTCGCCCGATAGTAGTTCTAAATAGACTTGGGTATGCCCCTTTTCAATTTTGGTGAGCAAAGGAGTATTTACATTTGTCAACGGATTATAACGCGTTACTTTTTGGGCAGGCGTAGCCAATGTAATCCAACCTGCGTTAAAAGTTTGATTTTGATTGGCCACAAAATACACCACTTTGCCATTCTGTACTTTACGAATAAATTTCAAACCTTCTTTTGCCCACTTTTCTTGACGGAGCTTTAGCTTTTCAATCTCTTGGAGATTAGACAAAACTTGGTTGTTTGAAAAAGTTTGTATCAATTTTTGAAAACGCCCACTTCGTTCTACTTGCTCATAAAAACCCGTAGGTTGTTGAGGTAAATGCTCCATAAATACCACTTTTACACCCGATTTTGACAAGGCATTCAACCGTGCGAGCGTAGTTTCTGGTAGGTAAGTAGTGGCAGGCACAAGAATAGTTTTATACTTCTTGGATGTCAAAGAATTGAAATTTTGCAACTGGTTATCAGAGATAAAATCAAAAGCGAAACCATTGTTCCAGAGCCACTCGCTCAATTGTCCAAAAGGCAATTTCAACAGCCACTTATCCACATGATGAACTTCCAGCAAGTGAATACCACCACTTGCTCGTGCTTTTGTAGCCCACAAGTCGTGAATAGGAAAATAGACCAATAGGTCATTGTCAGGCTGACTGTTTTGAAGAATCGTCTGGCACCGTTCTACATACTGGTTAAGCAGCGAATAGTGCTTCCAAAAATGCGAATGTACCCCATAATTAGTCGAAGCATAAAACAACCATCCAGGATAAGGCTCACTTTGGGGGGTATAAGTAGTGCCATGATAAAAAATATGGTTGATACCTGCCGTAAAAAGTTCATCAAGTTGAGGCTTAATTTGCGAAAGCGATACTTTAAAATGATTGGCCAACCAAGTAGTACTTTCAGAACTGATGAGTTTTTTACCTGTCAAATGCGCTGCAGAACTAGCAAATTTCATCGCCAAAGCATTGGGTGTACCAAACGTTTTTACTTCGTATTGCTCATCTACTCGCAGTCCTTTGATTGGAAATCGACTACTGCCAAAAGATTCGGTTTCAGGAATATCAGCTACTTCGTACAGATCAAGTAAATTGCCAGGCGAACCATGTGCCTGATAACGACTCAAAAACCCTTGCTTGCGCGACCAATCTGTCCATTTTTTGGCATAGTTTTCAAGAAGCAACTCTGACAATGTTTGGTGATAATCCATTTTTACTAACACCGTAGTGGTATCAGTAAAAGCTGCCCACTGAGATTGTAAATCATACCCACGTCGCTTCTTAAATTCATTCAAAAAATCATCCGTCCAGTTAGCACCATATACTTCATAAGAGTCATTATACATAGCACGGGGGCGGTCTTTGAAATTGGCAAAGGCCGAATCAAAACGCTGAACATAATGTGGCATTGCTGTGGCCGAAAATGGGTCAAGTACCAGTCCCTCGCCTGCTGGGGCAGCACGTTTCACTGCTTGTTTGGTCAATACGCTTTGGAGTTGCCCATTAGAAAATTGCCATTTTTTAGCTGCAAACTCGGTCGAGACGTTTGGTCCACCAAAAGGCCAACCTGTTCCTGTTGTCATATCTACCCCCAAACCCAAACGCTTACCTTCACGTACGGTATGCGAAAGTACCCGCATCCACTGAGGAGTCAAGTAGGGAATAGCTTGTTTTTCTAAGCCTTTCACGCCATAAATCGGAATAATGTGAACACCACCAAGCCCTGCCTTAGCAAAATTTTCAAGTTGCCATGTAATGTCACTTTCTGTGACAG
>JBDHXS010000679.1:0-3596 GCA_039810845.1 Runella sp.
AAGTACGGGTTATTGGTTATTCGTTTTTTGGAAAAACCTTGAAAATTAGTCCAAAGATACAGATTTATTTATCAAATATGGTCATCTGTACTACTAACAGCGTGTAAAACTCTATTAGTATTGGTCATTTTTTCGTAGATGAATTATTTTTATTCAAACTCTCTACGCAAAATTTCCAAGATTTCATCCACCGTTTCTTCTTCAAGGTCCGTCCGTCTTATTAGTTCTTCCTTGCTAATACTAATCACTTGTTTAGCAGTATCTAAACCTATTTTACGGAACTCTTCAATCATCCATTCATCAATTTCATCGGTAAATTCGTTCAAATCAACATCCTCTTCGTCTTCCTGACCCTCTACATCACGGAAGACATCTATCTCCATACCTACCAAACGACCCGCCAGTTTGATGTTTTGCCCTCCTTTACCAATTGCCAAAGATACTTGATCGGGTTTCAAATACACGGATACGCGTTTTGCCTCACGGTCTATTACCATTGACGTAATTTTGGCAGGACTTAGTGCCCGCTGGATAAGCAATTCAAGGTTTTCGGTGTAGTTGATCACATCAATATTTTCGTTGTTCAACTCCCGTACAATCGTATGAATCCGCGAACCTTTCATCCCTACACAAGCACCTACAGGGTCGATACGGTCATCGTATGATTCTACTGCTACTTTAGCCCGTTCGCCTGGTTCACGCACAATCTTACGAATATTAATAAGACCGTCGTAGATTTCTGGAATTTCGGTTTCAAACAATCTTTCCAAAAATACAGGTGACGTGCGTGAAAGTGTAATACGAGGTGTTCCATTGTTTAATTCAACTTTATGAATCACTACTTTAACAGGCTCACCTTTCCGGTATTTATCTTTAAAAATTTGCTCTTGCTTTGGCAATACAAGTTCGTTGCCTTCGGTATCTAAACAAATTATTTCATTTTTAAGCATCTGATAGACTTCTACATTGAGAAGATCACCAACCATGTCTTTGTATTTGAAATAGAGCAGCTCTTTCTCCAAATCTTTGATTTTCTGAATCAGCGTTTGGCGAGCAGTCTGCACCATACGCCGACCAAAGTCCTCCAATTTCACTTCTTCGGCTACTTCTTCCCCTACTTCAAAGTCATCCTGAATTTTGTGCGCTTCGGTCAAAGGAATTTTATCAGGTTCCCAAATATCTTCTGAGTTATCATCCACAATTTCACGGGTACGCCACATCTCAAGATCACCACTATCTGGGTTAATAATGACATCAAAATTGGTATCCGTACCATATTTTTTACGAATCATTGTGCGAAAGACTTCCTCCAGGACTTTGATGATCGTTGGACGATCAATGTTTTTGGAGCGAGCAAACTCGGCAAACGATTCTATCAATACTACACTATCCATTTTCTTACGAAAGAGTTAATAGTTATTTGTTAATGGTTATTAAAACTTTATTTGAACTTCTACTTTGGAAATATCAGCGTAGCCAAAAACCAGTTCAGTAGGCAATTGGTCTTTTTTCCTCTTTTTTACTTCTTCCAATAGCACAAATCCTTCTTCAGTAGCCGACTGTAATTGCCCCTTTTTCTCTATCCCATCTTTCAACACAACCCGTAGAGTACGTCCAATATTTTTACGAAACTGACGCGGCGTAGCCAACGGATAATCTACCCCAGGCGACGATACTTCGAGGGTATAGGCATGAGGAATGAGTTCTTCTGCTTCAATCAAATCATCCAATTTACGACTTATTTCGGCACATTCGTCAATGCTTATTCCTGCATCACTGTCTATCAACACAGTTACTTTCGGCCTTATTTTGGAAGGTGATACCTGCACTTCAACTATAAAAAACTTATCATCTTCCAAAAGAGTGGAAAGTAAAGTGATGATTTTTTCTTTTACATTCATTTTTTGCCAACAAAAAAGGGGAATCTGACTCCCCTCGATACTCATCTATTATACAATTGCGGTGCAAAGGTAATTGATTTTTACTAATTTAGCAAGCAAATGGTTTTTAGCAATTTTATTGGCACAGCTCATTGTATTTTTAGCGTTTTATAAGAGCAAGTATTATACAAAACATTTACTCGCCTCTCGGCTGAGTTTGTGAAAACAAAGTAGGCTTTACCCAAAAAGTATGCTAATACAAAAAAATCATTATGATAAAACACTTTGTTATTACTGAATATGGACTCATCCGACGGGCCTCTGATTATCTTCTTTCAGGACGAGGAGGTACGCTTTCGGATGTGTTTGTTTCAGATGAGACTTTTGCTTCTTTAAAACAGCTCGCATTTAAAGAAAATGCTGACCCCATTTTGAGTTTTACTATTCAAAAAGGTCGTGAATGCCTTCGAGTTAAAAATCACATAGGATTATTACAAACACCCGATGGCACCCAGCTCGAAATTTTACCTAAAATAGCCAATAATAGCAATACAACCCAAGCAAGGTTCTGCTTATTGAAAATGCTTCGTTGTGTTCCAAATTTGCCCTTTCAAACCCTTAGCCAAGCTCATTTACAACACGCACAATTGCCTCTTTGGGAGATTTTTATCTCAGCTTTTATCACCGAAATGGAAAAATTGACACGGCAAGGAATTCAAAAATCGTATGTAACAAATGAAGGGGAACAACCTTTCTTACGGGGAAAATGGCTTATTAATCGTCAAAATTATATTCATCCAGAAGTGCTGTATATGGCACACGACGAATTTCAATCGGATATTGTACCCAACCGATTGTTGAAAACTTGTCTTTTATTCTTAGCAAAACGAAGTCGGTATTTATCCAACCAAACAAGACTACGTCAGTTACGGTTTGTATGGGATGAAGTAGATATTTCAGAAGACATTAGCGTTGATTTTGAAAAAATCAATGGCTTAATGCGGCATTTTAATCGCTATGAAAAAGCGCTACAATGGGCAAAAGTGTTACTCAATCAACAATCATGGAATACAGGAGGAAAAGACCTAAACGATTCCTTACTCTTCCCAACAGAACGGTTATTTGAATGTTATGTAGCACTTGGATTCAAAAAATATTTATCTGATTTTGAGGTAACTTATCAAGAAAATTTACATTTTCTTGTCAATGACCACGCAGGCAAAAAGCAGTTTAAATTACGCCCCGATTTAGTCTTACGCCAAAATCACCGAACGCAGGTTTTAGATATAAAATGGAAATGGATTGAGCCTAACATTTCCAATTATGGTGTAGAGCAAAGCGATTTGTATCAATTGTACGCCTATGGGCAAAAGTACAAAGCCAATCAGCTTTTTTTGATTTATCCTTCTCACGAATCCTTCCAGCACCCACTTCCTACTTTCCATTACGACGACGTCCTAGGACTTACTGTCATACCTTTCGACCTTATAAGTCCTTTGGCTGATGAAATAGAAAAGATAAAAGACTTTTTAATAAACCTATAAGGTCTGCGAATCGTCGCTGTCAAGACCTTATAGGTTTTATTTTTGTTAAGCATTCAAAGCGCGATTGCCTGTAGCGGCCAAACAAGCTTCTTTAAAAGCTTCGGTGTAAGTGGGGTGTGCGTGCGACATACGGCTCACATCTTCAGCAGATGCGCGGTATTCCATCGCTACA
>JBDHXS010000680.1:0-3594 GCA_039810845.1 Runella sp.
CCCGCTGCCGCAGGTTTTGACGAGGCAGGTTCGGATGTAAAGGCCATCCAAATCGCCGATCAAGTAATGGAAAACATGGGCGGGCGTAAAAATTGGGATAAGACCCACTACATCGCTTGGAATTTTTTCGGAAACCGCAAACTCATCTGGGATAAATGGACGGGCAATGTTCGCATTGACAACGTCAATAATGACCAAACGGTACTTGTCAATATCAACGACGGGAAAGGACGCGTTTTTAAGTACGGTCAAGAACAAACCCATCCTGACTCGCTTGCCAAATATTTGCGTGCAGGCAAAGGAGCTTGGATCAACGACAGCTATTGGTTGTTGATGCCTTTCAAATTAAAAGATTCGGGGGTGACGCTCAAATATTTGGGTGAAGATAAAACCCAAGACGGGGTAGAAGCCGATGTGATTCAGCTCACTTTCAAAGGTGTAGGCAATACTCCCGACAATAAATACAAGGTATGGGTAAAAAAAACAAACCCTATGGTGTGGCAGTGGGCTTATTTCCCAAAGTTTGACGCCGAAAAACCTGGTTTTATCCGCCCGTGGATAGATTATAAAAAACACGGTAAAATCCTCCTCTCAGGCGAACGCGGCGACCGAGACCTGACTGATATTATGGTTTTTGACAAACTTCCTGAAACCATCTTTACAGATTTTAAACGCCCCGATTTAAGCCAATACGCCCAAGCAAAGTAGATAGAAACTCTTAGTGACCCTTAGTGTCTTTGTGGTAAAACATTTATTTGAAAACCACTAAGGCACTAAGAAACACTAAGCGAAGTAGGTAATCTTAGTGGTAAAAAAACGTTCAAAATGATTTCTTCGAGAGCTGCCGTAGCCGATGGTACTGGTCATTTTTCTATTCAAAACTTGCAAGTAGCTGACCCACAAGGTGATGAGGTGCTTGTTCAAATCAAAGCAGCAGGAGTATGTCATACTGATTGGGATTCGCAATCGTGGGGAAAACCTCTTGTGATGGGACACGAAGGGGCTGGGATTGTAGTCAACATTGGCCCGCTTGTCACAAATGTTCAAGTAGGCGATAAGGTGATGCTCAACTGGGCTATTCCGTGCCATACTTGTTTCCAGTGCCAGGAAGGTAACCAACACATTTGTGAAGTCAACTCTCCCGTAACGGCGGGCAATAAAGTGGCGGGGGGCCATGCTACTTTGGCTTCTACTGCGCTCAATGGTCAGCCCATAGAACGTGCCTTTAGCCTCGGAACTATGTCCGAATACACCCTTGTGCGCGAAGCTGCTTGTGTTAAAATCACGGTTGAGATGCCTTTTTCGTCGGCAGCCATCGTGGGTTGTGGGGTTATGACGGGCTATGGGTCGGTGGTCAATGCCGCCAAGGTCAAAACGGGTAGTTCGGTAGTGGTGCTGGGAACGGGAGGAGTAGGTTTAAATGTGATTCAGGGGGCCAGAATTGCGGGGGCTGCCAAAATCATTGCGGTGGACATCAACCCCTTACGTCTCGAAATGGCCAAAGAATATGGGGCAACTGATACCGTTTTGGCGGATAAAACCGATAAAGGGTTACTCCAAGCTGCTCAGATTGTCAAATCCATGACCCACGGTCGCGGGACTGATTATGCGTTTGAGTGTACGGCCATCCCCGAATTGGGCGCTGCGCCCTTGGCGATGGTGCGCAATGCGGGTGTAGCTTGTCAAGTCAGCGGTATTGAACAGGAAATCAGCATAGATATGAACCTCTTTGAGTGGGATAAAATCTATATCAACCCGCTTTACGGCAAAGCCCGCCCCCAAATAGATTTCCCCATTCTTCAACAACTCTACGCCAAAGGTGACCTTATTCTGGACAAAATGGTCACTAAAACCTACTCCTTAGACCAACTCTCCGAAGCCTTCGCCGACATGCACGCGGGAAGGAATGCCAAGGGCGTGATTGTGTTTTAATTTATAGATGATGACTCCACCTGCCAACTGTCTACGGCTTTGAGGGTAGTGGAAAAATTGACCCCCACAGCCACGAGTGTCTTACCACTGTGCTTATAAGGCGTTAAATAGCCCTTTTTGTTTATTTGTTGTAGTGCCTCCTCGGCGGTTTTGTCCAACTTAAATTCAAACGCATAAACATAACGCTGTGTTTGAACTAACGCATCACAACGCCCCCGTGACGTATGTACTTCCGATTGTACATATACGCCCAGGAGTGTAAAAGTAAGATGAATAAGCGCGTGATAAAAACGTTCATTTTCGTTCTGCCACAAATCATAAGGCAACGACGAAAACACCGTATTAATGATCTCAATCGCTTTTTCTAAATCTTTGGCTTGTAAAGCATTACGAAGATGTACTACCAAAGGCAATCCTTCTCCCAGAGAGCCTTGGCGATACCCCTGTAATAGATATTGCAAAAATGATTGCTTAACTTCCTGATTGGGGTAATCCAACACAAAAATCCCGTCTTCTTTCGACCGAATCGTTAAGTAGCCCGTTTGAAACAAGATCGGATATACTTCTAACTGCTCGATATCAAAAGTATCTAAACTGATTTCCGAAACCTCTTGCCCCTCAATTTGGTAAATCCCTTGTTTTCGCAACAAACCAATCAACCATGTCGGAGTACCTGTACTGAACCAATAATTCTGAAAACTTCCTTTTTTGGAGCAGAAATTTAAAAGCGAAAATGGGTTATAAACCTTGTCTTTACCATTCCAAGAATAACCATTGTACCATTGTTTTATTTTCTCCAAAAATGCTTCTTTAGACATTTCTTGTTGAGTAGCAAAAGTGCTAATCTCCTCCTCAAAATACGTTTCCAGTTCGAGCGGGCTTATACCCGTAAGATTAGCGTAATCTTCATCTAAACTTATATCGTTTAAATTGTTTAAGTCAGAAAAGATACTGACTTTAGTAAATTTGCTTACGCCCGTCAACAAGACAAATTCTAAGTGTTCATCGGTCGGTTTGAGAATTCCATAAAACGATTTGAGGATATTACGATTTTCTTGGGCGATATTAAGTTCCTCCAAAAAATCCACAATCGGTTTGTCGTATTCGTCTATCAATACTACTGCTTTGCGATCCGTTTTAGCATGTAGTTTTTGAATTAGTTCTTGAAACATAAACCCAACGCCTTCGCTTTCAATCGTCACTTGATGCCTTCGTGCCTCATTTTTAAGCGTCGTTATCAACGATTGTTCCAAACCCACATCTCGCAAGCTCATCTGATTAAAATAAATCACAATCGTAGGATTCGTCTGCATAAAATCCCATTTATTGGCAATGTATAATCCATCAAAAAGCTCCTTCTTTCCCTCGTACAATGCCTGCAAAGTACTAATCAGTAGTGATTTGCCAAACCGACGAGGACGCGATAGAAAGTAATATTTTCCCCTACTCACCAAACGGTAAATCGACGCTGTTTTATCAACATAGACATACCCACCCGTGATGAGCTCTTGGAAATTCTGGATCCCAATCGGATATTTTTGCATCATCCCCTTGCTTTAGGTAAGCAAAGATAGGCGGAAAATTTATCCAGTAGTAGTTCTCCTCCCCTTAATTTAGATTCACACACGCTTTCACCTCTGCTTTAAACACCGCTCCTTGATT
>JBDHXS010000681.1:0-3588 GCA_039810845.1 Runella sp.
GAAATCGGCAAGTGGATTGGTGAGTTTTCGAGTAACAGTTTCAAACAAGCGCACCCCTTTGTTTGTGCTAATCCATAACTGCCCTTTTTTATCACATTTTGCGGTCCCCCAAGCTATCATTCCCGCTTCTTGCCTAATATTTTTGAATAAGTATTTATTTTTTACTTCAAATTTCTGATTGAGTTCCAGCAAATCATCGGGTGTAAGAATCCAAATGCTATTGGTTTGATTTTCCGTGATAGCCAATATTTTTTTATTCCTTAAAAATTGTTCTTTGAATTTTCGAAAAGTCGAATTTTTACGGTTATAGATATTCAAACCAGTGAGTGTTCCTACCCATAGGTTTTGCTTCGTATCTTCATACAAACAACTAACAAAATCATTTGATAAACTAAGGCTATCTGACTGATTGGCATAGAAAGTCTTAAATCGTTGACTGTCATATTTATTGAGTCCGACTTCTGTCCCTACCCACATAAACCCATTTTTATCCTGTAACATACAAGTGACGGCAGGAAACGATAGCCCTTCTTTTACAGAAATATTTTTAAAATGTACTTTATTGCTATATTGCCCCCACACCAACGATAGTGAGAGCAACCAGCCAACCCCTATTTTTAGAAAAAATTTCATACATTTTTGAACAATTTCGGCATTGAAGTTAGAAAAAAATGCGATTCGAGGAATTACGAACCGCATTTCATTACTTTTTAACCTATGATTCTATTAATAGCCTTCATTCTGAGTCAGTGCCTTGTTTGCGTCAATTTCTACCTGTGGAATGGGGTACAACACATGAAACGCTTTGGCATTTTTGCCCCGCTTGACCGCTTCCGAAATAAATTTTCCTTGTCTGATATAATCTTCCCGGCTTTTCATCTCACAGAAAAACTCTTTGGCTCTTTCGGTCAACAGAAAATCACGCAAGCCGTCTTTTGTAAAATCACTCAGTTTGATTTCAGAAGCCCCAGCGCGAGTTCTCACTTGATTAATCAACGAGATTACTTCGGCGGTCGGGCCAGAGAGTTCATTCAATGCTTCAGCTCTTGACAGTAAAATATCGGAATATCGCACAACGGGCAGATCATTGCCAGCATTGGCCCCTACGGAATTAGGGTCAAATTCATACTTAAATGGCAATGTTTGGTTTATACCATAGCCTTTTACTTCGGCACCAGTAGCCAATTTAAATGAGCGTACCATCATTTTGCCGCGTGCATCGTTGGCCTCGAATGAATCTACAAATTTATCAAACAGATATACCCTGGCGGCAAACGCAAGATTGTTCGAGTAGGGAAAAGGATAGTTTGGCGGAAATATCAGCGCATTTAAGTTTTGAGACGTAGCTGCTTCCGCTGAATTTTTAGAAAGCGACCAAAGAATCTCCGCATTACTCTCATTCGTGATGGCAAAGACATCTTTGTAGTTTTTCAACAATGAATAAGTATTGGCATCCATAATCTGCTTGGCCATGTCAGCGGCTTTTTGCCATTGTTTCGTATTGAGGTAATACTTACACAATACCGCCTGCGCCGCTCCTTTGGTAGCTCGGCCGAAAGCGGCGGCCTTTACTGGCAATTTCGGAATAGCCGCCAACAATTCCTGCTCAATAAAGGCTTTGGTTTCTTCTTCGGTGGCTCTGGGTTGCAGCAAGTTATCTTCGGTTGATTTATAGAGCGGTAATCTGCCAAACAGGAAGTATAATTCGGAGTAATTCCAGCCTCTTAGAAAATGGACTTCGGCCGTTGTCAATTCCTTAAAACTTTGGCTAAAATTTCCTTTATCTATACTTGCCAAAACGATATTAGCATCCCGAATGCCGTTGTAGTGAACGTTCCATACTGGGCCTAACTGCCCGTGATTGGCATTCCAGGTAAAATCGGCAAGGGCGGTCCACAAACTTTCAATCGAACCACCGATTCCCCACATTTCGGCGGTAGGCATACTGCTGAGCCAATAGGGAGACCAACTCTCCACCGCACCAGCGCGCTGAGAATACGCATAAGCCGCATTCAACGAAGAAGAAATGCCCGATTCGGTCGTAAATAAAGTAGATGGAGCTAAGGAAGAAAATATTTTTTCCTCTAATGGTTTTTCGCAAGAAGTGGCTAAAAAACAAGCCAAAACAATGAATGATTTATGAATGAGTTTCATTTTGAATCAAATTTTAGAATTTCCTAATTAATTGAGGACTTAAAAACCAGCATTCAAGCCAAACAGGAACATACGTGCCAACGGATAGCTGCTGTAATCAAGGCGGATATTGCTGCTGCCGTAAGAGTTGGCTTCGGGGTCAAATCCCATATACTTGGTCCAAGTGTACAGGTTCTGACCAGTGGTATAAACTCTCAATGATTTAAAGAACTTGGTATTTTTCAAAGGCACCTGATACGCCAATTGAACATTTTTCAGGCGTACATACGAAGCATCCTGCAACACCATACTGTTGACTTTGCTGCCTCCGTACGAGTTGGAGTTGATGCCCGAAGGCCACTTCGTATCTGGATTCGCCGTTGTCCATCGGTTCAAGGCGATTTCGGTCATGGCATTGCGACGGAAATTGGCGGGATAAATACTTTCGATCACATTGATATTCAGTAGGTCTGACCCTTGTTGACCTTGAAAAAAGAAATCCAATTTGAAGGCTTTATAAGAAAGAGAGTTTTGAATACCGAATGTAAATTTCGGGAAAGGTGTGCCAATGACGGTTTGGTCTGCCGTAGTAATTCGGCCATCTCCGTTGAGGTCCTTAATTTTCGGATAGCCAGGTTTGGCATTGGGTTCGGCAGATGCTTTTACCTCTTCGGCCGTTTTATAGATGCCGTCCACCACATAGCCGTAATAAGATGCCAACGGCTCGCCTTTTTTAATAATGACGGTATTACCACCGATGGCTTGATTATCACCAGCAACAATCTGATCAACTCTTCCCAAATCCAGTACTTTATTTCGGATGGCCGAAAAGTTAAGCGAAGTCGTCCACTTGAAATCTTTTTTGTGCATATTGACCGAAGACAGGAAGAGTTCAAAACCTTTGTTCTCAACACTGCCTACATTGGAAAGGATCGAGCTGTAACCAGACGCTCTCGGCAAAGGAAGGTTAAAGAGCAAATCCGTAGTTTTTTTGTGAAAATAATCAATCGTTCCACTAAGTCTGCCATTGTAGATACTTCCGTCAAAGCCTACGTTAAACTGCGTTGTGGTTTCCCATTTCAAATCTGGATTGGCAATGCGTTGAGGAATGACACTCGTGGTGACCGTATTATTAAAAACGGCACTTGGCCCACTGCCGAAGGTTAATTGAGAAGCGTAGTTCGCAATCTCCTGATTACCAGTCTGTCCCCAACTTGCTCGAAATTTCAACTCATCAAAGGCTTGGGGCAAAAACCCTTCTTCAGTCAATTTATAGCCGAAGGCAAACGAAGGGAAGTACCCGAATTTATTATTTGCGCCAAAGCGTGAAGAGCCGTCTGCTCGAATGGAGGCAGTAAACAGGAATTTATCCAAAAGATTATAATTGATCCTTCCCAAATACGATAAGAGAGTATTTTCTTCGTGGCTGCTTCGCAGAAAATCATTGTTGGTATT
>JBDHXS010000682.1:0-3583 GCA_039810845.1 Runella sp.
TTTCTTACTGGTTTTGACAGGGCTGCTTTAAGTAGTCAAGCAAAAGTTTTAGGGTATTTATTATGTAGTAATGGTCTGATTTTGAACGAATAACGATTAATCGCACGGGCGGCTCCGTTGTGCGTAAGCACTTAATAAGAGGCTTCTTTGAATACCCTTCAATGGAAGGTGGTTTATGGGAGTTTGATAAATTTTGGCCAAGTTGACCACGCAAGTCAGCGTTTTCAGCCTCTAACTCTTCGATACGAAGTAGTAAGCGGTTTACCAATGCCTTCAAGTCTGCTATTTCTTTAACCAATTCTTCAATAATTTTCTACCTATGCAAATTGCGTACCTAAATAGTTACAGAGAAAACAAAAAAGCGACGCTTTTATAGCGCCGCTTTCTTTGATTAGGAATTAATTCTTTCGAATTATCTTCTAATATTCACCGTAAACGTCTTGTAGTTTTCGCTCGGTTTCAATTGGTCGTTTCCTACAAGAGTCAATACCAATGGATAATTCTGTGTAGCAGATACAGTAGCAGGTATGCCTTCCAAGATTTCAAACTTCAGATAGGCTGAGCTACTATTGGCAGGAATCGTCACTGTACCTTTTGTGTCTAAAATACGATAATTGATATTCTCAACTGCTGTACTTTTGGTTGCATCAATGACATATCCAATAGAAGTAGGTTCGCTGCGTTGTGCACCTACCAACTGGACTAAAATACTGTCTCTTTTGAGCAATTGGCGAATGGTGCGTTGTGCAACACCGTTTGAAACGTTATTAGTAGGCTGAGTGGCAAAACCTGCACGAGGATTTTTGAATTCAACTACGGGAGCCAAATCGTACGTCCAAGTAGGATTTTCAAAGCATGAAGTCAGCGAAAGAGCCAATACGCCAGCCGTTAAAAAAAGGATGAATTTATTTTTCATGTTTCTTTAGTTTAAAATGAACAACCGATTAGTAGCCGCGATTTTGTTTCAAATTCTTGTTCAGTTGCACTTGTGCTACTGGAAGTGGAGCCAAAATCCGAAAATCATCATAAGGAACAACTGCCGAAAGGCTTGCTTTAGTGATGGTTTGTCCACGACGTTTGAGGTCAAAGAAACGGTGTCCTTCCAAATACAATTCTAAACGACGCTCTTTCATAATTGCATCAATCAAATCAGCACCTTTTACAGTAGCCGCTACTGCGGTTGCACCTGCCCGGGTACGGATACGATTCAAATCGGCCAACGCCAAGTCTTCTTTGCCTGTAGCGGCATAAGCTTCTGCACGAATAAGAAGTACTTCTGAAAGGCGAATCACAGGGATATTATCTGTGAATGGCCCTCTTGCGCCAGGAAATTTGCGGCTAAATACCACCGACTCGCCCCCTTTTGTTCCCGAAAACATCGCTTGTGTACGACGAATATCGTTTGCTTCGTAGAGACCCAAAAGTTCGTTGGTAGGCACTACGTCAGCCCAGTTTCCTGTAGTAAGGTTGGTTGTTAAAGAGTGCATTGACTCATTTACCCCTAAACTTTCAGTAGCTTGTACGTAGTTAATTTCAAAAAGTGACTCTGGGTTAGGAGCAGAAGTAAACGCAGATACGTCATTTTCACCCGTTACAAAAGTCGCACCGTTGGGTGCATCAAGTGCAGCCGTAGCGTAAGTGATGGCATCGGCATACTTTTCCCAATACAAATACACCCGCGCCAATAGCGCATTGGCTGCTGCTTTGTTGGCACGAAGGCGGTTGCCCGTAGCAGGAAACAACGCAATCGCTTCTTTCAAATCCTTTTCAATCAACTGATACGTTTCTTGAATGGTTGAACGTGATTTAAAATCGGCTTTAGTTACATCGTCAGTGGGTTCAGTACGCAAAATCATACCGAGGTTGGCATCGCCCACTACTTTGGTAGGCTCGTAGCAAAATACCCGTGCCATATCAAAATACAACAAGGCACGTAAAAACAACGCTTCTGCTTTGATACTTGCTTTTTCGGCTTCAGTTGTGTTTGAGCCACCAATCCCTTGAATAATGAAGTTGGCTTCGTTGATAGCCGCATAGTTTGCCCAAAACTGTTGCATGTGAGCACTTGGGGCATTTACTCGCTCGTTGAAATAACGGTTTGAGTTAGTATTAGTCAAACGAACGTTATCTGCCATAATTTCGGGCGCAATCATCATACGTGCGCCGTAATAGGTATTAGGCTGCAAGCGGTCATATACCGAAATCAATAAGGCACGTACGCCAGTGATATCTTTTAAGGCCACTTCGGGGCTGATTGATTGCTTTGGCTCGGTAGTAAGCAAGTCGCTACAAGAGGTAGCTACCAATGCCAGCATAGCCAAAGATATATTTTTGAGTTGCTTCTTCAACATGTCTTTTACAATGATTTGATGTTAGAATTCGATTTGGATACCACCTGTTACTTGCTTGCTTTGCGGATAACGTCCAATTTCTGTAAACAAGATTTCAGGATCTAAACCGGTGTAAGCAGTCCACGTCAATAGGTTGATGGCTTGTGCAAACACACGAATCTGGCTTAGATTCAACTTGCGAACAAGGCTATTTGGTAAATCATACCCAACCGTAATCTGTTTTAAGCGTATATAACTCGCGTTTTCAAGTTGCTTTGTTGAGAAAGTCTGAATGGTGCTACTCCCTGGTTCTGTTCCGCCTTCGTAGGGTCGAGGTACCTTGGCAATTTGGCCAGGGGTAGTCCAACGAGCCAACTGGCTTTGCATATTGTTCCAACCTGCTGAAGCAGAGCTTTCCATAAAGAAACCATTGTTGTTCAAGACTTGGTTACCCCATTGTCCTTGGAAAAACACTTCAAGTGATAATCCTTTGTAAGAAATACGATTGGTCAAACCACCGAAGCCTTTGGCGTAAGAAGAGCCTTGGATTTTAGAATCACGTGCTTGAAGCGTATAGGTGATGTTTCCGAGCGAATCGAGCCACATTGAGCGACCGTCGGCAGGGTTAACACCCGCATACGTTGGATACCAGTTAATTGAAATCGGCTGACCTACCCAAAGACCTGTTCCGATATTGGTTTGTCCAGGCAACAACTGAAGGATTTTATTACGTTGGAAAGATACATTCCAGTTGGTTTCCCATCTGAATCCTCCTCGGTTGAAATTGACATGGTTGAATTCAATTTCCAATCCTTTGTTTTCAACTTTACCCAAGTTTTCAAAGATAGAACCAAAGCCGCTATCGTCAGGTAAAGGACGAGAGAGCAACAATTTATCGTTGATTTTACGATATACTTGTACTTCTCCAAATATGCGGCCATTAAACAATGAATAATTTACCCCTGCGTTGATGGTTGAAGCTACTTCCCAAGACAAGTTAGCATTTCCTAATTGTGACGGGCGAATACCTGGGAGATCAATGTACTGACCACCTAGGCCAAATAAGGCACGCGAGGCAAAGTTATCAATACTGTTGTTTCCAGCTTTGCCATAACCCGCAAACAGTTTCAATTCAGACAACCAATTATATTTTTTCAAGAAGCTCTCTTCTGACAAACGATAACCCACCGAAACAGCAGGGAATAAACCGTAACGGTTGTTTGAACCAAAACGCGATGAGCCATCATAACGCA
>JBDHXS010000683.1:0-3578 GCA_039810845.1 Runella sp.
GCCCGTGGACGTCGGTAGTGGTGCCTTTGTTTTTTCCTTTAACAGCAATTGTTACGCCTGAAATGGGAGTCAACAGCCCTTCTTCGAGCACAGCGCCCGTGACTGTAACGGGCGTAGATTGAGCGCAAGCAAACAACGTAAACACGCTTAAAATCAGGCAAAAAAGATTTGTTTTCATGGTTGTGATTTGTTAGTTTCAACCAATGGATGCAGCTGCCAGCCCGATTCCATAAAAGTTTTTGAAATTTTTTTTGTGGAATTTTCTCTATTTGTTCATCTACTATCTGATTTTTTACTAAAAATCGCTACAAGGCGGTCATCATCATGGCTATTCTTATTTGATTAACTTACTCCATCCAATTTATTACGGCTGGCATATTGAAATGGGTATTGCCATCACTATCATTGTGAAAGCAACGGATCCGTATTCTATCCTTTCAAAACGAATCCTTTGTACAGTACTAATTTGTGTAGGTAGAATTTAGGTTTTCGGAATTCCTTTTACTAAAATCGGAATATCAGCGCCATCAAGTCCTTTGTGCTTTATTTTATCTATTCCATAATTAAAAGCTACCTCTACTGTTTTGTCGGTTGCGATAGCTAAGTAAAACCCATTAGCAAAAGCGATAGACGTTTCATCATTGATTCTACTTTGGGTAGCAATCACATACGGAATATATTCTGCAATAATTTTAGCAATCTCAAATGAGTTACAAGCATTCAATATTACACATTGAACGTTCTCTGAGTATTTCAGATAATCTCTTAAAACAGCGCCTTTTAATTCGCCGTCTTTCAAGATAATTCCTTCTTTAGTACCATGTCCTCCATAATGTAGAATATGAGGGTTTTTCTTGAGAAGAAATCCTTCAAATTTATCCTTGTCTAAACCATGCTCATCTTTTACCTCCTCAAAACGACCTTCATCAGCCCACAACTTGAGAATGTCTTTAAAACGGCTTTCTTCTCCTGTATTTAACGTACCAGCAGCCAAAAACAAAATCTTAATCTTCCCTTTTACCTCACTAAAAGGCACAAATCTACGGGCGCCTTCGGCCATCGTTACTGGACAAGGTTTTGAGTTATCTATCATGGTGATTTTGTCTTTTTTCCCTAAGCCTCTCGATTCCGATTCTTTAGGTTTATCAAAACTTGCATTTTCATCCCTTTCCAAGAAAACTTCCAACCCAGCGGCTTCTATCCAGGTTCCATGCACTGTTTTAAGTTTAGGATTGTCTTTGGAGCGATTGTTCAATTCATCTAACTGCACGTAATTTTCTCCGTCGAGGCTGACGGTTTCTATGCCCTTGCTGTCTCGCAGTTTTTCAAACAAGTTCCGAATTTTATTAAGCAATACTCTGCCTCCCGCCGTCACTCGTACCCGAATTTCATTGCCCTGACATTCTACCAGGGCGTAATGAACGGCTCCATCGTGCGTATCTTTCAAAGAGATGCCCGACTTCCATATATCCCGCATTTCGGCAAGGGATTGGGTACGTACAATAAAACTTTGAATAACCCCGTAATGCAGAAAATCGTGGCGATAGGTTAAATACCAACTCGAACGCCCCTCCCAAAAATCTTCTACGCTCTTGGGCTTATTTTCGGGCATCAACTGCGGGGCTACAAAACCTCTCTGCTCAAAACGAATTTCCCATTCTTTGAGGTCAGGATGTTCTTGGGAAGTAATTTCAAAACACATTTCACACGAAAGCATAAAGCTTACGAACAAATTTTGCTCTTCTGGACTGTATTTTTCTTCCCAAATTCCCTGCAAGTCCTCTCCCGTGAATCTGCCATTGCGGCTTTGAATGTAGTAATAAGTGGCGTTTAGTTTGTCTTTTTCGTTGGTTCTTCTGAAAATTGTATAAATCGCCTCAATCGCCCAAGCCTGATCCAAGATGATGCTGTCCTGAAACAAACCCGAACGATAAAAAACCACCCCTGTTTTGACCAGCCAATTTTCTAAAACGCTAATTGGATTGGTTACCTCTTTTGCCAAAATCAAATAATCGTCTAAGGAAAGGTATTTTTCGCCCGCTTTTTGTTTTAGGCGCAATGCCTGACGTACTTCGGCTCTGTTTTTAGGCGTTTGTTGCTTTCGATTAAAACGCTTTGCTGCCAAACGCATGGCAGTCAGCAAAGAGTTAAAGCCGTTTTCGTCCCAATCGTCTTCCTGAGAGTCAATGTGCTCGAATTTCAGAAAAGAAAAGACGTTATTATAGGCGGCCCGAATCTCAGCCAAATCCTTCTCCCCATCCCGTTTTGTTTTTGTTTGAACCACAATCACGGGGCTGTTTTTGCCTTGATTGTGGGTGTAGTCTAACCAATAACCCAATGGATAGTTCTCATACTTACGGCACTCCTTTCCTATCTGATGCTCCGTGAACGCGCTCTGTTCGGTTTTTGAATCCCACAACACCAAATACAGGGCGTTGGACTGCATAAAAAGGCGGTGTGTAGCATGGTAAATATCTTGCCCGCCAAAGTCCCAAAGGTTGAAGATGTAACCTTGGTGAGAAAACTGTTCCAATGAAATGCCATGCGTAGAGTCCCACTCAGTTTTGAATCTATTGTAGACCAAACGCTCTACCAAGCAACTTTTACCGACATTGCCATTGCCTATAATAAGTGTTTTGTACTCATTGTCCAACGTTTCTCCTTTGGATAAATCCTTGAAATAGGCTTTGATTTCGTTTAAGCAATTATCGTTATTTTCGACAAAGCCTCGAATATCATCAGGCAGTGGGTTAGCAGAAAGGCGTAAAAACTCCAAAGCCACTAAAGGGGCATTGGGTAAACAAAGTTGTATTTCGCCTGTTTGGGTATTTTTAAAATGGAATGGCAGGTTTGAAAATTGATTGTTTTGAAGGTACAAAGTGCTCAATTTCGGCAAGTTAGCCGCCTCAAGGCTTACTAACTGATTCTCGCTTAAATACAGGTAGGTCAAATTGGCAAAGCCTTGAGGCAACGAAAGTTGAGTCAGGGCATTCTCACTCGCATCCACCAACACCAACGCAGGGCAGTCGCCCTCAAAAACAAGCTGTTGCAGGCCGTTTTTTTGCAGATAGATTTGCTGCAAAGCCCTGAAACCCGCAGGAAAGGTAATTTGCTCAATGACGCAATTGTTTAAGTACAAATGCGTAAGCTGTGGCAGAGGCGCTTCAAAAACCACCTCCGTGAGTGACTCACTCCCGCTGAGGTAGAGATATTCCAACGCCTCCGCTTCTACACCAAGAGTGAGCTTTTTCAGCTTGCTATCACCCAAGCTTAAGGCCGTGATGTGCCCTGCGGCATTGAGCGCGTAGCTGTTGTCGTAGCCTTTCACCAAGCGCACGGCGGTGATGGGGCCGTCGTCTTGTTGGAGTGAGAGTTTTTGGGTAAGTTCGTTGAGTCTTGCCATATTCTGTTTTGTCAAAAACTATTGCCGACCCGCTTCGCGGGTATTTATGTATTGCCGCCGCTTCATTTCGTCACAAGGCACTTGGTCGTCGTCCCTCCTCCCTGCGTCGCCTTGTCACTCCATTCCGCTTTCTTTTTTGCTCACGGGATTTTACCCCTACTGAACTGGAGAGAAA
>JBDHXS010000684.1:0-3573 GCA_039810845.1 Runella sp.
TACGGGTGCAGAACCCTTGGCCGTGACCAACAACCTCAATTTTGGAAACCCTTATGTTCCCGAAGTTTATTGGCAGTTTGTGAATGCTGTTCAAGGAATGGGTAAAGCTTGTAAGAAATTCAACACCCCCGTAACGGGCGGAAACGTGAGTTTTTATAACCAATCGTCGGACGATGGCCCTGTTTTTCCAACGCCTACTATTGGCATGATTGGCTTGATTGAAAACCCCGATAATCAAATGACTTTGGATTTCAAAAAAGAAGGCGATTTGATTTATTTGGTAGGTCAAGCGCAAAACGACATGGCTTCTTCTGAATATTTGTATTCGTACCGTGGTGTGAAAGCATCGCCCGCACCCGTATTTGACTTAGAGGAAGAATTTGGTTTGCAACAAGCCGTGGGGCAATTAATAGCTAACCATTTGGTTCAGTCAGTACACGACATATCCGACGGAGGATTGTTTGTAGCTTTGGCAGAATCAGCCCTACCACGCGGCTTAGGGTTTGAAGTAGCTACGATGGACGATTACCGCAAAGACGCTTTCTTGTTTGGGGAATCTCAGAGCCGCGTCATTGTAAGCGTGAGCCCCGACAAACAAGCCGAATTCCAAAAAGTATTAGGTGCAGACCTCAAAACACCCCATGCGTTACTTGGAAAGGTAACTTCCGAAGGGTTTGTAATTGATAAAGAAACTGTTATCTCTACTAAAGAAGCAAAAGACTTATATGATAATTCATTGGGGAAACTGATGAATTAAAAAAACTGTGAATGAACGCTGATAGGATTTAAACCTTGTCAGCGTTTTTTTATGTTATATGACTTACTTTTAGTCGTAAAACGCAGAATATCAATCAACTAAGCTCACTCTCAGAACCATAAAGAATGGAAACAAATTCTGTGGAAGTAATTAAGTTATACCTGCATAATCAATTCATTGAGACTTTTTCCGTGCTCAAGGGCCATTTTTTGGCGTAAGCGGTGGCGTTTCAATTCTACGCTTTGAACAGTGATATTCAGAAATCCCGCTATTTCTTTAGAAGAAAGATTCATTCGCAAAAAAGCGGCTAATTTTAAATCCCCTTTCGATAAGTTGGGGTATTGGGTCAATAGTTTTTTCAGAAAGCCTTCATGCACTTGATTAAAGTTAGCTTCAAACACTCGCCAATCTTTTTCGGACGATAAGTTTCGCTCAATCAGACGATGAATTTTTTGATAAGCGCTTCTTCCCAAATCATTAGGTAATTGTAATAACTCTTGTTCTACTTTCTCCAACAATTCGCTTTTTCGAACAATATTCATGGCTGAATTGGCTAATTCTTCCGACTTCCGAATAACATCTTGTTCCAATTGTTGGTTACGCAATTCCAGCAGTTTTTGATGATTTTCTTCAGCCTGGCGCTTCATTTTTTCTTCCATTTCGCGCTGTTGCTTTTCATGTTTCAGCTGAAAACGGCGTTGCTGAAACCTATATAAGGCATACAACAACAAGAAAAACAAGAGAAAATAACCTGTTTGAGTAAACTTATTCCAATACCAAGGAGGACTAATTTCAATCACTAACCTGCTTTCTTCTTCCGATACATTCGATTTTATACGAAAAATGTATTTACCTGGAGGCAGATTACTAAACTCTTTGAATGACTGTACAGACGGGTTCGACCAAGGTTTTCCTTCTCCGTCCATTAAATAACTATATGTCACTTCATAAGGATTAGGTAAAGTACAAAATGACACAACAAAGCTATTTTGATCATGACCGAGACTCACTTGATGTATCTTTTTATCGGCATACCACTGCTCAAAAAAGGGTCCACTTTTTACTTCCAATCCTCGAATCAACAATTCTCTTTGCTCTAATTGACTGATTTTTAGCTCTGTTTCTGGCAAGAGAATAAAACCATTTTCGATACAGATAAGATACAGTGCAGGGGCAATGTGTAACACATTCGTTTCATCCAACAACTCACTACTTTTTAGGGGTAAATTTCGAAGTCGTCTATTATGGTAGATAGCCAAACCACCTACTGTTTTTTTCAGGAGTATTTTATCCTTCGCCAAAGAAAAAATATTTTGTGATACAACACTCCCCCACATTTTTTGCAAGGGTGCCTCAGTAAATGTGCCCTTTTGGTATTCCAACAGCCCTTTGGAGGTAGCTACGATGATTTTACCATTGACCTGTGTTAGATTGGCACGATAAAACGCTGCTTCTTCATAATTAACTCGTTGTTTAATTGTCTTAAAATCAGCCGATAATTGTACACGACTTACGCCTCTATTAATGACATTGACCCAGATATTTCCTTCTTGATCTTCTTCGATATGCTTGACTGGTGCGGAGAAATTATCCACAAAATGACTAAATTCCCAACGTTCCGAGGCCGAATTTCTCAGATAAATACATAGTTTTGTGTAAGTCCCTTGAATCATTACGTTAGGATGTTTTACGAGTCGCTTCAGTACCCAGCCCCCCGTTACTTCAGATATCTTTCGGGCCTTGCCGTTTTCAAGCAAAAAAGTGCCGCTATTGTGTCCGCAAAAAAGTTGATTATCTATCTTTTTCAGTTCTAATACCCGTCCTTGCATTTGGGGTACTAATCGAAAATCATCATTGATGAGCCGAATATTGCGCACAAAAAGCCCTCGATTGGTTCCCAAATACAACAAATTTTCGTGCAGCAGCGCATTAAAGACCATTCCTAATTTTTCGCTGGGTTCTTTAAAATACTTAATGGGAGAATTCAGCACTACGTAGTCTATGCCATGATCCATACCCACCCACAAATTTGCCTCTCGATCAAGAGACAGCGACAAGACGGTATTGTTTTGCAAGCCATTTTTTTGGTGAAAATGATGCATAATGTCGCCTTTACCGTTGCAAAGCACAAAGCCATTCAAGATAGTCCCAAATACAAAAAGATTGTCACGCACTTTTAAGGCAGTATTGAGTTGGTTATCACGCACAAAACCTGACAATTGTTTATTAAATTCTTGAAAATGGCTACCATTGTAAACAAATATCCCTTCATTGGTTCCAATCAAAATGGCACCATTGTAATAGGGTAAAATAGTGCTGACGTTTTTAGCTTTTAAAAACTCGCTTCCCGCTACAGGTTCAAACGTCTTTTTTTTCAGCTCAAACAATCCTTGATCAATTCCTTTCATCCACAAGCGACCGTGAGCTTCATAGAGATACAAGATACTACCTGGCACTGTTATTTTTTCTACTTGGTCATTTTTAAACACAAATAAGTATGCAAATGACTGGAAGAAAATACCATTAGATGTCTCAATAATATGCCAGATTTCCTCCGTGTGAATAGCAGGATCAGAAATTTTTGAAATCAACGAAACATAGACTAACTCTCCCTGACGGTTTCTTTGCCAATAACCAAACTCGCCCAAAGCACCTGTAAAGACCCGTCCATCCTTGCTGACCAATACCGACCTTACAATCTGACGGCGGGGCAGTTCGTAGCATTTCCAATGGCTTCCGTCAAATTCCAATAACCCTTTGGAGTTAGCAAAATACATAAAGCGCGTTTGAGGATGCTGAACTATGCCCCAATTTTG
>JBDHXS010000685.1:0-3570 GCA_039810845.1 Runella sp.
GATTACCCAGTCAATATTTGAGCGAAAGTGCTGATTTTGTTATTTTTTTGCGCCAAAAATCAATAAAACAATACAATTTCCAAGAAGAACTCAGCCGTTTGAACGAGTCAGAAATCAACCATTTAGAGGAAGAGTTCAAAGATTTTGATATCTTATTTCCCAAAGAATGAAGCAATACGTTACTGATACGATGGCTTTGGTTTCTTATATTGGGAAAAGAAAATTGCCGATTTCTGCGAAGCAAATCTTTCAAATGGCTGATTTGGGACAAAACGAAATATTGATTCCGGCCATTGTATTGGTGGAAGTAGCCTATTTATCCGAAAAGGAAAGGATAGATGTCAGTCTGAAAGATATTTTCAATCACATGGCGACGTTTCCTAACTATTTTGAACAACCTCTCAGTTTTGAAATTCTAACCCAATCGTTCAAAATCACCGACATTCCCGAACTCCACGACCGAATTATTGGAGGTACGGCCCTATTTTTAGACCTTGAACTCATCACTAACGACCCCAAAATTCAAGCTTCTGCATTTGTAAAAACCGTTTGGTAGGTTTTGTCAATGATAGCCTTTCCCCCAACCTCCACTGTTATGTTATCTACTGAAATCATTCAAGTTCCTTTTATGAAGAGTGAAGGGATTGGGTGAAAAGTTGGTAGGGTTGTAAAAGCATTCCAATGTGGAAAGGAAACCTCACTTTTTGAACGCTTTCACCTCAGTGTCAGTTTTACGTTTCATGCAAACTAAAAAATCCTGTAAATCAATTTGATTTTGTGTCTCACTGCCTACATAACTTAGAGCCAAAACCTGAGGGGTAATTGCTGTAGCATCATCAAAAATTCGGGTTTTAATGGTGGCAACTGATTGTAATGCAGACTGAATGCTGGCAGGTGACAAGTCACTGGTTACTGGAATGAATCCCTGTATTTTCTCGCTATTGCAACCAATTGAATGAACTTCTAACGAGCCTTCAACCTTCTTTTTAGAGGCAGAAAAACCTAATTGAAATAAATCCGTAATGTTAATTTTACTTTCTTTTGTTTTGATTTTTGCCAGCATTCTTACTGTAAGACCTACTAAAGCATGGTATTTTGGCTTTCCTTTGTCGTCATTGACTGATAGAGTGGTGTAAATAATATGATCGTATATGACTGTGTAGGACTGATTTTTGTTAGAGGCTGAGAGGAAAGTGTAACTTCCTCCAATTTCATTACTTAACTCTATTACTGTTACCGAAGAAGATGCGTTAGGTAAAGATTTTAATAAAGTGCTGTTATGAGGTAAGGTATTGATTAGGTCTTCTTCCAATGTGCCATCGTCTTTTATATAGGGAAAGATACCTTCGTACGTAATTGGTACTATTAATGATACAAAGTTACTACTAACTAATGATGCTGGTTTTTTATATTCTCCTTTTTCACCTTCATTACTCCCATTATTTAGCTCTACTGTTGATTTAATAGAAGGGTAATAAGTATTTGAGGGGTTATTAAAGGACGAGCATAATATCCATAAATTTGTGAGAAGCAAGGCATTTTTCATTGTTGGAGGAGATTTTTAAGTGAAAATAGTTGAGTTACAAAAGTATATCTACATTTTTGTCTATCATATAGGAAATTACCCCTATTTAATACCGTATTTTTCCCGTATAAAAAGGGTATTTTTCCCGTACCAAAAGATATTTATTTTAAAGATCTTTGCAATGAAATCAGAATGAGTTAGTTTCGTGTACTGGTTGAATTTTTCATTAAACCTTTAATTATTTATGAAAATGAAGAATATATTAATTCCTATTATTGTTGCATTAATTGCTGGTATAGCTGGTTATTGGATAGGTATGCCAAACGACGAAAAAAAAATATTAGAATTAAGGCAGCCTAAAGATCGAAAAATAAAACTACTGACAGCTCCAATTCCAGATGAACCAACTGCAAGGAAATTTGTACGTACTTTTAAAGACAGCCTTGCTTATTATCATGGAATAGTAAAGTGGCCAAGAGACTCACTGTCTGGTCAGTATGTTGATAGTTGGACTGTTGACCTGAAATACATTATTCTCATGAAAGAAGAGTTGAGTAAATTAAAAAATGTTTCAGATATAGCTATTAGATTATATCCCGTATTTAATGATAAAAAAGTATTTTCACTAATGTTAGTCGGAGAGTATAGGCTAAACGGTAAGAAGTATATTTTAAAGCGGCTTGTTGATACTACCACAGGTAGTCCAGGACCTGAAGGTACAGATATTGCTCCTATGTACGAATGGTTAGACCCTTGCCCTCCTTTTGATTGTCCAGATAATGATTTTTAATAGATACCCAAGATGGAACTTTATCACTGGATTTATTTTATCCTTTTATTTATTGCGGCTTCCGTAGGCACTATTCGATTTAAAAAATTAAATACAAGCAGTAAGATTATGCTTCTGCTTGTATTTATTACTATCGTTAGTGAAAGTGTTGCTACTTACCTAAAAATTTCTAAACATTCCAATATTATCGTGTACCATATATTTGGACCAATTGAGGCAGCTTTTATAGTTTGGGCTTTTTTTGTTGAGTTTCGCTGGAAACTGTTATTTTTCATCATTGGTGGATTGATTTTATTTGGGATAATCAACAGCTTATTTTTACAATCATATAAATTTGTTTTTAACTCCTATTTTTTTGTAATTGATGCTTTAATGGCTGTTATATTGTCGGTACTCTACTTTATTAAACTATTAAATCAAAAAGAACTCTTTCGATTTACTGATTATCCAATGTTTTGGATTAGCACAGGTTTCTTAATTTTTTATCTAACTAATTTAGCCATGTTAGGTACTTTCAATGTAGTTAAAATTGAGAATAGGGCAATATTTAACTTTTTTTTACAAGTTAGATCTATTACTAACTTTTTCCTATACATACTTTTTGTTGTCGGTTTTGCAAGCAAACAAAAGAAACTGCAAATACATTAAAAATGGATTGGGCTAGTAATGATGTATTTATTACTTTTTTAGCTATCACTTTCATTTTTATAGTGTTAGTAATTTTCATTTTTATTTTTTCAATTTTATACCAACGCCGCCAAGCGCAAAATCTCCAGGAAAAAGCCTCCCTCCATGCCCAACACCAGCAGGAAATCCTTCAAGTACAACTCGAAATTCAGAATCAAACCTTACAACACATCAGCGGGGAGTTGCACGATAACATCGGGCAATTGCTGACGTTGGTGCGGCTGAAATTGAATATGTTGGAGGTGGAAGAGACAATTACACCCAACCAAATTGAAGAAGTAAATGAGGTAGTTGAAAAAACAATCATTGAACTGCGCGGTTTGAGCAAAAGTCTGGATGGCGATTTTGTCAAGAATTTTGGGTTGGTCGAGAGTTTGAGGCATGCCTTGGGGCGGATTTCTTCTACGGGTAAGTACCAAACCGATATTTTCATTGAAGGCGAAGCGTATCGGTTGGAAGGGCAAAAGGAAATCGTTCTTTTCCGTGGGGTGCAGGAAATTTTGAGTAATGTCCTCAAACACGCCCAAGCCAAATACATCAAAGTATCGCTTCAATTTACACCCGCTCA
>JBDHXS010000686.1:0-3570 GCA_039810845.1 Runella sp.
TCGTTGCCGGCGTCGAACTCGATCGCCAGGTTCAGGCTCTGCCCCTCGGTGACCACAAAGTTGCCGTGCAGCGAGATGCCTTGCTTGGCCTGGGCGATTTCCAGCGGGGCCTTGGTCAGCACCCGTATTGGTCGAAGGAGGCAAAGGCTTGATTGATCCTTGCCCGTTTTGGGACGAAGACGGACAAGCTTATTTAGCACACGGCTGGGCTGGTAGCCGCGCGGGCATCAAAAGCATTCTGACCATCAAAAAAATGAACCCTGAAGGAACTGCCGTACTCGATGAAGGGGTAATTGTTTATGATGGTCACGAAAAAGACCCCACCGTTGAAGGCCCAAAAATGTACAAACGCAACGGATACTATTATCTTTTTGCTCCTGCAGGTGGTGTAGCAACGGGTTGGCAACTCGTCCTTCGTTCTAAAAACGTCTATGGGCCGTATGAACGAAAAGTGGTTATGTCGCAAGGAAGTACCAACATCAACGGCCCACACCAAGGTGCTTGGGTGGATACACCATCGGGCGAACATTGGTTTTTGCATTTTCAGGACAAAGGCGTATATGGGCGCGTAGTTCACCTCCAACCCATGAAATGGATCAACGATTGGCCCGTGATTGGGATTGACAAAGACGGCGACGGCAACGGTGAACCCGTAGTTTCGTATAAAAAACCCAATGTTGGTAAAACTTACCCTGTTATCACTCCCCCCGAATCCGACGAATTTAACACGATTCAACTTGGGCTTCAATGGCAGTGGCAGGCCAACCCTAAAGGCACTTGGCACACAACGAGCAATCTTGGTTTTCTGAGACTTTATTCCGACAAAATCCCCGACGAGGCCAAAAACTACTGGGACGCCCCTAATCTACTTATGCAGAAATTCCCTGCCGAAAACTTTACCGCAACCACCAAGCTCACTTTTAGCCCCAATTCAAAACTGGAAAATGAAAAAACGGTGCTTATTATTATGGGTAAAAGCTACGCGAGTGTCGGGCTAAAGTCCTCGAAAAATGGGGAGGTTTCGCTAATATATACCGTTTGTAAAAAAGCCTCCGACAAAGCCCCCGAAGAAGAAACAGTCATTGGTACGGTGGAGAAAGGGAAGCCTGTTTATTTGCGCGTCAAAGTCAGCGAAGGGGGAAAGTGTCAATTTAGTTACAGTACCGATGGCGAGCGTTTTACCGATTGCAGCGGAGTTTTTACGGCTGAAGTCGGTCTGTGGATTGGAACCAAAATGGGCATTTTCTGCACCCGTACCACCCAAATCAACGATTCAGGATATGCTGATTTTGATTGGTTTCGGGTAACGCCTTAACATGTAAATTTTGAACCATATAAGACATATAAGGGATTATAAGAAAAACTTATATGTTCTTATAATCCCTTATATGGTTCAGTTTTTTATCATTGTATTAGAAGAATTTGTGCAATTTTGAGCCTCATTTCACCATTATTCGCACTCAATGACTGATATTAGGCTCATTGCAACAGACATGGACGGTACGTTGCTCAACTCAAAAAGCGAACTCGACGCTTCCTTTTTCTCTCTCTTTACTCAACTCCGAGCGCAAGGAATTCTGTTTGCTGTTGCCAGCGGTCGGCAGTATTACAATCTTGTCAAGTACTTCGAAACCATCAAGGAGGATATGTTTTTTGTGGCTGAAAACGGCGGTTACGTTATGCACCGTGACCAAGAACTGTACGTTCAATCGTTGGGACTAGACATAGTTCGCGACATCATCCGCGTAGCCCGTACCATTCCCAATGCGCACATTATTTTTTGTGGAAAGAAAAAAGCCTATGTCGAAAGTGATATTCCTGAGTTTTGGACACAAATTGTGAAACACTTTGAACGATACGCATTAGTCGAAGACCTCACCCAAATTGAGGATGACGAATGCCTAAAAATAAGCATTTGTGATTTTGATGGTTCAGCCAACAACAGCTACCCGTACTTTAAACCGTGGGAACAAGAATTACAAGTCAAGGTTTCGGGAGGGATTTGGTTGGACGTTTCGCACAAATTGGCCAACAAAGGGCAGACACTCAAAGTATTACAAGAACACTATGGCATCACGCCTGAGCAAACCATGGCATTTGGTGATTATCTCAATGATCTTGAAATGATGCAACAAGCGCACCATTCGTACGCCATGGAAAACGCTCACTCCGACATCAAAGCTGTGGCACGTTTTCGGGCTAAATCAAACGACGAACATGGCGTGATGGAAGTATTAAATAAGCTAATAACTTGTTTGATTTAAAACAAGTATAATCCTTTTTTGAGCGCAATCGTGTCTCTTCTCTTTTTGTAAAGTCTGAACCCATTCTTTTTCATGAGCCGAATCGCCTTTTTGTAATCGGAGTCGGACAAATGAATGTGTTCAAACATAACTAACTCTACGTCCAGACTTGCGAAAGGAATCATTTTAAGGATTTCAAAATCATAACCTTCTGTATCAATGTGGATTAGATTAACTTTCGGCAACGTATATTTCTGTAATAAATCGTCGAAAGTAATGGCATTCACAGTATCTTCTACCAATAAATCATCAAAAGAAGGTATGCTTTCTCGGTGTTTTAGCAACACTTCTTTATTGAAGGAGCCAAGCTGTTCATACCATCTTGGTAGATTGGGTAAATTGCTTTTTTTCAATCGGTAAAATTTTAATTGACCTCTTTCGTGAGCTATGGCGCTGTTTTCAAAAATGAGATTGTCTTTATTTTCTACATAATTTTTTTTCAATTCTTCAAATAAATAGGGGATAGGTTCTATCAAAATACCTTGCCATTTTTTGGTTAAAATAGAATCATAAAGTGGATCGCCGTGCTTGCCGTTATTGGAACCAACCTGAATGAAAATGACGTTGTTTTTATAATGACTATACTTTTGGATTATATCATCATTACAAGTTTTGGGATGCCAATACCGGTAATGATAAACCTGTTGCAATAGTTTGTAAATCAAGGGGTAATGGTTGAAAAGTTTCTTAAAAAAAGGTTTCATGCAATCATTTAATAAGGAACAGAAATATAACAGTGCAACGTTGTATTCGGGGCATAGATAACAAAAAAGGGGGGGATTCAACTTATTTGCTATGGAGCAAGTACGCGTTTCAAATAAATCGTTTTCGCCTCTTCGAGTAAACTGAGAATCTTAGCGCGTTCGACAGAGAGGCTTTCCATGAGTGTTGGTTTTTGGCGAAAGAGGCGCAGCGCCTGCCACAAATGACTCAAACGCGTGGCTCTGTCCCAGTACCAAAGTACAAAATATCCTGTTAATGGAAGCGAAACAGCAAAGACCAACGTCAACCATGCGTTTTGGAAAGCGGCTTGTACAGCCCAAATATCTAACCCGTAAAACAAAGGAAATGCAATAATGCCTACCGTCATCATAATAGGTGCACGATACGTAACATCGGACGAGATAGTGTAGGCGATTTTTGAAGGCAATATATAGGGAATATAGTTGGTAAATAATCCCCATAAATACACTGGTAAGCCAATTATTAAGGTCAAAAGGGTTGTTCCTAGATGACTATATAATCGCCTGGTTTGCGTAAAAATTTC
>JBDHXS010000687.1:0-3567 GCA_039810845.1 Runella sp.
AATATCGTGCTACCCAAACCATTATTCTTAATCCTGGTTTTGTAGCAACAGGCAATACATTCAAAGCCTTGATTGGAGGTTGTAATTAACGGATTAGATAAAACAAAGAAAAGACGATACCCAAATTCAGTCAGCTACTTTTCAAGAAAGTCGTTTATAAAAATAGACGCAAGTTCAACCACGAATCTGGCTGCCTAAAATGCCTTTTTACAAGGTATGTATTCGACTTAACTTTAGAAACATATCACAAATCATCTACCTGAAAACGCTAATGACCCCCTCAACCTCCATCAACTTTCAACCAAGGTCTGTATTTCATGTCCTTTTGGGATGTGGCATACTTGGTGTTCTGCTGCTGAATATCCAAGACTTTGGTATGACAAAAGGTTCTTTGAATCAACTCATAGTCAATCCTCACGGCGGCAACTATTGGTTGCTTACCATTGTCAATGCTCTTTTTGGCAATAAAATGGCAGCTTTGCTTACAGTTCTTTTTGGAGCAAGTATCTTACATTTTTTTGCAAAAGCCCAACCCACCAATGGTTTGTCTGTTGTGGACTTATACGTGAGACGGCAGTTTTGGCTAATGGCATTTGGACTCATCAACGCCATCCTTTTGATTTGGCAATACGATTTACTATTTCCATTCAGTATCGCTGGCATTCTGTTGTTTCCTCTTCATCGCCTGTCGGTTCGGGCTTTATTGATTGGTGCAGTGCTGATGGCCCTGATTTTTAGTGGAAAAAGGTATTGGGATTTTGCCGAAATGAAACAGAAATATGAGAAATACTTGAAAGTATTGGCGTATGAAAAAAAACACAAGATAGTAAAACCCACAGAGAAGCAATTGGCCGATACGGTTGCCTTGAAAAAAATGCCAAAGCTTAGCGACGAACAAAAGAAGGATACTACCGCTTGGAAGGGTATTGTAAACAGCATAAAGTTTGATAAAAAAGCCAATGAAGCTGAAGTAAAGGCCATGCGCTCAGGCTATACCAAAGTCTGGAATTATGTACTTCCCAAAACACAGGAAAGAGAAGCGAGCTGGCTATACCGTTTTGGTCTTTGGGATTTTGCATCATTGATGTTGCTTGGTATGGCTTTGTTTAAATGGGGTTTCTTTTCCAATTCATTTAGTAATAGGTTTTATGCTATTTTAGCCGTATTGGGACTGGCTTCGGGATTGTTTCTATATTGGTTATCAATGAGTTCTGCTGAATTGAGTATAATAGACATTACCAAATTCGTAAGCGGGAGTCTCGTACCACTTCACGAAATGCTGAGTCCTTTTGAGCGGGCATTTATGGCCGTGGGGTGGGCATCGTTGGTGATTTTACTGTATCGGCTGGAAGTGATGTCGTGGCTATGGCGGGCGATTGGCGCGGTAGGCCAAATGGCATTGACCCACTACTTGGTTCAAACGATACTTTGCACTATGTTTTTCTTTGGGTATGGCATGAGCTACTTTGGTGAGCTAAAGTTCTTTCAACTCTACTTTATTGTTGCCGAAATTTGGCTAATCCAAGTGGTATTGAGTGTGGTTTGGTTGCGTTACTATCAATTTGGCCCTGCCGAATGGCTCTGGCACTCGCTCGTCGTATGGAAACGGCAGCCCATATTACGAACTGAAACACTTGAATCTACCTCCTCAGAAGCATCTTCCATCAACGCCTAATTGTTTTTTATTATGGAAACCAACCCAAACGAATATATCAATCCAGAATCAAACACGGCGGCGATTTTAGACACTCCCCGTCCTGTGGCCAAAGCTGACCGCATTCAAACCATTGACCTTGTGCGTGGTCTGGCACTTTTGGGTATTTTGATGATGAATATGCCAGGCTTTGGCTATTTAAATTCCTCCATTTTTGAATTGGTAAAACACCCCCAAAGTGCTGACTTTTATACATTTGCTGTCGTTGAAACTGCCTTCTCGGGTACGATGCGGGCTTTATTCTCCATGCTCTTTGGCGCAGGCATGGTTTTGTTTATGACCAACAAGAAGGAAATGGGAGATGGCCCCGCCGTAGCGGAGTTTTACTACCGACGTTTGATTTGGTTGGTGTTGTTCGGTGTTTTCAATGCCTACGTGTTGCTTTGGCCAGGCGATATTCTATTTTTCTATGGCCTGTGCGGTATGCTATTGTTTCCCTTCCGCAAGCTCAAACCTGGCTGGCTCATTGTACTGGCTCTGACCTGTATATTTATTAACATATTTAGAAACGACCTATTTTACAACGACTTACGTGCCAATCGTGCAGGATACCTCGAAGCAGTACGTCTTGAAAAAGCTAAGAAAAAACCAACTGCTAAACAATTGGAAGCGAAAGCAGCTTGGGAAACCTTTGAAAAAAACTTCAAACCCGACAAGAAAAAAGATGAGAAAACCCTAAAAGAAAGACGTAGTGGCTACAGTACTGTATTTATGCTCCTGTTGCCCGACAATAGTAATATTGAATCTTGGGGCGTCTATTTTGGATCTTGGGATATGCTCGCCATGATGTTTCTGGGCATGGCATTGTTTGGTTGGGGATTCTTCTCCAATAAACTTCCCACTTCTACCTACGCCACAACTCTCTTGGTAGGTTATGGGCTGGGACTGCCTATTAGTTGGTTTTACATGAAAACGGAGGTAGATTGGATTTCTGATGTAGCAAAAGTGGTTGATTATTACCGCGTTGTCCCCTGGGATGTGTACGATTTACGAAGGGCACTACTGGCATTGGGTCATGCAAGTTTACTTATTTTGGTCTATCGCTGGGATATCGTTCCGTGGTTGATGAAAGCCCTCACAGCAGTAGGTCAAATGGCTTTTACCAATTACCTCATGCAATCTATCATTTGTACCTTTATTTTTCATGGTTATGGATTGGGATATTACGGCAAACTATCCTTCCATGAGCTTTACTATGTTGTATTTGGCGTTTGGATTTTTCAATTGATTATCAGCCCTATCTGGCTCAATTACTTCCGTTTTGGTCCTTTTGAATGGCTCTGGCGGAGTTTGACGTATTGGAAAATGCAGCCTATGAAGCGGTAAGGTATTGTCAGATGTTTTCAAGAGATGCTCCCATAAGCACAGTTGATATTTAAAAAATTGCCCAAAAATTTGCGCAGTCAAATAACTGCATTTACATTTGCAGTCAAATAACTGCACAATGGATTTACGAAGAGATGTTTTTCAGGCAATTGCCGACCCTACCCGCAGAGCAATTTTACTCCTCATTGCAAGTCAAGCCATGACTCCTTCTGCTATTGCCGAACACTTTGACAGCAAAAGACAAACCGTTTCTAAGCATATTCAAATACTGACCGAATGTGAACTCTTGCAACAAGAGTTCAGAGGCAGGGAAATATATTATCATTTCAATCCAAACAAAATGAAAGAAATTGCCGACTTCATTGAGCCTTTCCGACAAATGTGGGAAGCACGATTTCAAAAAATGGATACAATTCTTGAAATTTTAAAAGACAAAAAATGAGTACCAAAATTACAGCCGAAAAAGGCAAACAAGACATTTGGATAGAACGCCTATTTGAAGCCGACAAAAGCCTTGTATTTCGACT
>JBDHXS010000688.1:0-3560 GCA_039810845.1 Runella sp.
GATTTCTATTTCAAAACAAAAAACCTACATCTATCGTAGTAATGGTGAAACGTCAAGTGTAGCTTTTACCCAACAGTTATCAGGAGAAGATGTATTGGAAGGATTCACCGTCGTTTTATCTGAAATTTTTGAACTTTAACTTCCAACTTTCTTTCAGGCAAGTGCGTCTTAGGGATAATAAACACTAAAACTCTAACGCTTGCCATGAAGAAAATACTTTTACTCTCTCTATTTTCGGTTAGCTTACTACAATTGTCTTGCACCGATCAATGCACCGAAACCCGTAAATACAAACGCTACACCGCCGTATCAGTCTCATTGGCTGACATCCGTCAAGGGGTTCGCACTGAGAGTGCACGCGACCTAATTACCCCAGGCAAAATCTACACAAAAGGCAATTATCTATTTATTAATGAACTCAAAGAGGGATTACACGTCGTGGATAATTCCAATCCTTCAGCTCCTAAAATGGTCTCTTTCATTAAAATCCCAGGAAATGGAGACATGGCGGTTCGTGGAAATATTCTCTATGCCGATAGTTATTCAGACTTAGTAGCTTTAGACATCTCCAATCCATTAAATATCAAAGAAGTAGGCCGCGAAACCGAAGTTTTTTCCTCGGGCCAGTTTGATGGGGCATGGTGGGGAGTCAATACATTAACAGGGGTTATCAATGACCAAAAAATGGAAATTGTAACCGAAACTGTAAAAACCAATTGCGAAGGCGGTAGCAATGGTTCTTGGTGGGGAGGAACGGTATTTAATGCGTTTGATAGCCGTGCCTTACAGTCAGCTGCTCCCGGAAGCAGTACCAATCCCAACAGCCAAGGGCAAGCAGGTTCAATGGCTCGATTTGCACTTTATTCTAACTATTTATACACTGTGGGGCAAAATGACATGCAGCTTTTCGACATCCGTACGCCCGAAAAACCGCGCCGCAGTACCAAAATCAATATAGGCTGGGGCATTGAAACAATTTTTCCTTATAAAGATAAATTGTTTATTGGCTCTACCACAGGGATGTTTATCTATGACAATAGCAATCCTGAAAAACCTGAACGTCTTTCTACTTTCCAACATGCTATGTCGTGCGACCCAGTAGTGGTTACTGATACTCGTGCCTATGTAACACTTCGTTCGGGAACAACTTGCAATCGGGGGCTTAACCAATTGGATGTGATAGATATTACTGATTTACGTACTCCTCGATTACTCAAATCATACCCTATGCAAAATCCGCATGGTTTAGGAGTCGATTTTCCAAATCTATTTGTCTGTGAAGGCACACATGGGCTTAAATCTTTAAATGCTGCCAATGATTTTGATGTAAAACAGCTACAACACCTGACAGGTATAGATGCCTACGATGTGATTCCGCTTTCCAGCAAAACATTATTGATGATTGGAAAAGATGGGTTCTATCAATTTGATACGTCCGATCCAAACAATTTGCGTCAATTGAGCAAAATTCCCGTAAAACGTGTAGATATTTAAACCCATTTTGTCATGTTGAAAGCACCTAAATTTTCTCATTACAATTGGGTCAAATTCATAGTTATAATTAGCTTAACCAGCCAATTACATGCCCAAGAAAAGCCCTTTAAGCCTCACTATGTCAATATGACTGAAGTCGGGGGACTTTTTGGGCGGGTAGTATATGATATTCCTTGGAGTGTTCCGCGTACTCAGCAAGTAGAAAACCAGTTGAGTTTAACAATACAAACGTTCAACGGGGTGCAGATAAAGCCCCGTTTGGCTCTCGGTCTCACTACGGGTATTGATTGGTACAATACGGCCTTATTGACGCCTATTGCGGCAGGAATACGGTATGATTTAGCACAATCTAAGAAAAATGTAGCTCTCTTTGGTACATTGGATGCAGGCTACGGATTCAATTGGCTTCATGTCAACAACACGGGCTATGATACCCAAGGTGGACTAATGCTCAACCCTGGGGTGGGGTTAAAGTTCGGCTTTAAGTCTGGAAGTGCCATGCTATTGTCTCTCAGTTACAAGCGACAGGAAGCTAAAGTAACCAAACCTCTGGGCTGGGGCGAAATAGAAAAATGGGAAGACCGCGTCTATAACCGCATGGCCTTACGATTAGGGTTTCTATTTTAGAAGAAGCGTCTTTGTGGTAGTTAATTGAAAGATATTGGGCAACTTACTCCAGTGCAAACACAATCGGCATGTTAAATTTCACACGTACTGCCCGTCCTGATTGTTTGCCTGGTTTCCATTTGGGCATAAGCTTCATCACGCGTAGCGCTTCTTCATCACAGCCAAACCCGATGCCACGCAAGACCGTAATATTGGAAAGTGAACCATCAGTTTCAACGGTAAAATTTAGATACACTTTGCCTTGCACGTTACTGCTCTGGGCGGCGTTGGGATAGCGAAGATTCTTTATTAAGAAAGTTCTAAATGCGTCCATACCTCCTACAAATTCGGGCTGCACTTCTACCCTTTCAAAAATTTCAGGCGCTTTGGCTTCTACTTCGGCAGGTTTTGTGGCTTCGGGAGCGGGCAAATCTTCTGGCGGAGCTACGATAGATACCTCTTCTGGCCCTGTTCCTTGTATGGTTTCTGGACCTGGATTGGCTTTTTCCATATCCTCAACTGGCGGAGGCAAATTTTCAACTTCTGGGTTTGCTACTACTTCAGGGGCAAGATAACGCACCATTGCCGGCTTGGGCAATTCTTTCGGTTTCTCCAATTCTGGAAGGGTTTTTTCTTCCTTTTGCACCAAATTTACATCCGTCAACTTTACCACAGTAGTAGAATATTCTATTTTATCAGACTTCAATTTTCCGTAAATGGCAGGGATGATAAAAATCAACAGGAAAACTCCAATACCCAGTAAAACCGCATTACGGAGTACTTTAGGATAAGCTTTTCTGAGGGCATACGCACCATAATCACGGTGGCGATGTAAGAAGACAATGTCATCCAACGACATAGCTTCGCTTAACTCGGCGGTTGCCGAAAGGGAGTGTGTAAGAATTTTCATGGCTTTTATTTTTTATAAGAATGTGAGGATTAACTAAAAATGGTATGGAAGAACACAGTAATCCTGACTCGGCAGTGGCCGAGAATTGAAATCTTAAAAGCTGTTAATAGGGTTTATTCTTTCAAAGTAAATTTTACAACCAACTGAGTATAAGTTCGAAGTAGCCTTCCGTCTTGACTTCCAGGAATCCATTTGGGAAAAGTAGAAATCAATCGGATTACCTCTTCATCACACCCATAGCCCAGTCCCAAAAGAATTTTTGATTGGCTAATGCTCCCATTTTTTTCGACCAATATCCTGACTATCACCTTTCCGCTGATTTTGGCTTCGTATGCTTTAGCTGGATAGTGTATATTTTCCTCAATGTATTCATTTAAGGCTAATGCCCCTCCTGGAAATTGAGGATTGACTTGAACTACTTGATAAACAATGGTATCGTTATCAACTTGTTGTGCCTTTAATAAGCTACTCATCAAAAAGCAGCTTATTAAAACATACATTTTCATGCAGGCAAAGCATATTTTTGGGAAGATTTTTGGAAAAACCATGT
>JBDHXS010000689.1:0-3552 GCA_039810845.1 Runella sp.
TGGCGTACCAGGAGGCAATGCCAATGGTGGAGGCGCGTTGGATTTAATATCGGGCGATCCTATTTATGTAGCTACTACTATGAAGTTTAACGGAAAAACTTGGAATAAAGTAGGTTTTCGTTTAAAAGGTAATTCGAGCCTTTCTTCTACGTGGCGCTCAGGAGTTTATAAACTTCCTTTCCGCCTGAAAATGGATGAATATGAAGATACTTATCCCGAAATCAAAAACCAGCGTTTTTATGGTTTTAAAGAGTTTTCGATGTCGCCTGCTTACGCCGACAACTCGCTCATTCGTGAAAAGGTAGTGGCTGATATTTTTAGAATGGAAGGAGTAGCGGCAGCACAAACGGCCTTTTACAAAATATATATCAATTTTGGGGATGGGTTAAAATACTGTGGTGTTTACACAATGGTCGAAGTAATAGACGATACAATGGTAAAAAAACAATTTGGAGAAGATGAAGGAAATATCTACAAGCCCGAATCAACTTTCCAAAGCTACGTTCAGTCCCAATTTGAAAAGAAAAACAACGAAACAACCCCTGATTACAGCGATGTGCAGGCGTTTGTGGCGGCCCTCAACAGCACCGACCGCACCACCAACGCCGCCCAATGGCGCGCTAATCTGGAAAAGACCTTCAACGTGGACAACTATTTAAAATACTTAGCGATTAACAATACCATTGTCAATTGGGATTCTTACGGAGCGATGGCTCACAACTACTACCTGTACAATTCCCCCACCAATAAATTAACGTGGATTCCGTGGGATCATAATATGTCAATGACCAGTACTTCAACCACGGGTGGAGGCATGGCAGGCGGTGGTGCAGGACGTTCGGCGGTGTCATTGGCGATGACCGAAGTAGGTACGGGTTGGCCACTAATACGATATGTAGCTGCCGACCCCGTATATTATGCCAAGTATAAGCAATACGTACGGTCATTTACGGACAATGTGTTTACGACCAGCAAAATGAATGAACTTTTTGAGAAATACACCACGCTCATTACCCCTTACGTAAACGGTACTGAAAAAGAAGTGTCACCTTATACTAATTTGACCAACACTGCTGCATTTACCTCAGCTCTTGCTGCTCTAAAACAGCACGTAGTGACTCGTAATCAAGACGTTAATACTTTTTTGAAATAATGGTTTTATGAAGAAAACAATCATCCTTTTGTTCGTTTTAATCGCAAGATTGGGGTTTGCGCAAAGTAAAAAAGAAATCAAGAAGTACGATATTGTAGCCGTTACTGAGACCATTACCGAGGTGGTGGATGGCAAAGAAATAACGCGTAATGACTCATACAAAAAGTTTGATAAAGATGGTAACGTACTCGAAGAAGTAAATTACGACAAATACGGTAAGTTACAGGAACGTATCGTGCGGATATACGACCGTTTTGACAACAAAACCCAAGAGATTACGTTCGACGCCAGCAACCGCCAAATCAAACGCGAAACCTACAAATACGACGAAATGGGTGAAAAAACCGAAGAAGTAGAATACAACGCAAAAAACCTTGTAGTCAGTCGGTCGGTGTTTAGCACCGACCGACGCGGCCTCAAATCGGAAAAGAAAGTTTATGACAGCAAAGGCAAGCTTATTCAAACTAAAAAATACCGCTACGATGACTGATGAATCGTTTCGCGCTATTTCGCAAAAAGTGGCTCAGTTTGAACCTATTTCGTTGGCTGAAATGGAGAGTGTAAAACTGATGAACCGTACAGACGCCAAGTTTCTGATTCCGCTAAAAACATTACCTGCTATCTTGGAGGATTTGCGTCCGCACTATCGGCTCTTAGAAGTAAATGGGCATCGCCTCGCAGACTACGAAACCCTGTATTTTGATACCGATAATTTGCACCTTTATCACGAACACCAGTCGGGACGGCTCAATCGCTATAAAATCAGGCAGCGCAATTACGTACAATCTAATTTGATTTTTACGGAAGTAAAATTTAAAAACAATAAAGGCCGTACCATCAAAACCCGTGTGCGGCAGCAGCAACTTCCAGGCAATGAATTAGAGGAAAATGTTTTGGGGTTTTTGATGCAAAAGACTCCCTTCGACCCTGCCGATTTACAGCCTGTTTTGTGGGTTGACTATACCCGCCTGACGCTCGTGAGCCGTACTACTTCTGAACGTTTGACCCTTGATTTAAACCTTACTTTTCGGAATGATTACCTCCAAAAGAGTTATGAACAAGTGGTAGTGGCAGAAGTAAAACAAGAATCTTTGAAACATTCGTTTTTCTTGGATTTAATGAAGCAGTACAAGCTGCGAGAAGGCTCTATTAGTAAATATTGCTTGGGCATTATGAGCCTTTATAAAAGCGTTAAGCAAAATCGTTTTAAACTCAAATTCAATCACTTACAAAAAATAGTCCGTCACCATGATTTTCCTACAAGAACTTGCTTCGCCTGATACTTTTGAGTGGTTTAATAAACTTCCCGAGAAATTTTTTGTACGGCTTTGCGTAGATTTATTGACCACCACCATCCTCGTACGCTTTATTTATTATCGCATTTATCGCCGCACCGACCTGTTTTTGACCTTCTTTGGGTTCAACTTGGTGATTTTTCTTATCACTTACTTGCTCAACAAAGTACAGATGTCAATGGGCGCTGCTTTTGGACTTTTTGCGGTGTTTTCGATGCTCCGTTACCGTACCGAGGGGCTATCGGCCAAAGACATGACCTATCTCTTTATTGTGATTTCGATGGGGTTGATTTCGGCCATTATCAAAGGAAGTTGGGACGAATTGGGGCTGGTCAACGGCATGGTTTTGCTAAGTGTGTGGCTTTTGGAAGGAAATTTGCTTATAAAAAGGGAGTTGACCAAAACAGTACAATATGACCGAATTGAGTTAATTTTGCCCGAACGACGTGTCGAATTACTCCAAGATTTGCAAGCGCGTACTGGTTTGGCGATTCACCGCGTTGAAATCCAAACAATCGATTTTCTGAAAGACTCGGCACTGATTATGATTTTTTATTACCAAACCAAAAACGAAAAACTTGTTGAAACACAGGTTTTAGAAAAAATATAACCTCAAGCTATCCATGAAAAAACTGGCATTTACGCTCCTTTTGTGCGCTCCTTTACTGGGCTATTCCCAAGCTACTGACCTGGGTCTTTGGGCAGGGGCAGGTGTTGAAAAAAAAATCAATAAGTCACTTTCTGTTAATCTCAATACCCAATTTCGTTTTACGGATAATATTTCGGTATTACGTGCCTATTTAGGCGAAGTGGGTATTTCTTACAAACTCACCAAACGTTGGGAGGTAAGCGGTTATTATCGCTACATAGGCCGCCGCAAAAAAAATGACGCAAAAACGGGCTACGAGTATCGTCCTTACCACCGTTTTTATGCTGATATAGCCTACGACCGCAAAATCTGGAAGTTGAAGTTTGATTATCGTTTGCGGTATCAAAATCAGTTTAAGGACGACAACGAAACTGGTTTAGAGAACGACAGTAGTTATCTGCGTAATAAGTTTGGGTTATCTTATCCCAACAAATCGCGATTTACCCCTTATGTTT
>JBDHXS010000690.1:0-3546 GCA_039810845.1 Runella sp.
ATTTCGCAACGTACCAAAGAAATCGGTGTTCGCAAAGTATTGGGAGCATCCGTTGTAAGTATCACTACTTTGCTATCCGTTGACTTTCTGAAAATGGTAGGTGTCGCCATTCTCATTGCTTCTCCAGTAGCGTGGTGGCTCATGGAACAATGGCTCGCTGACTTTGCCTATCGCACTGAAATTCAGTGGTGGATTTTTATAGCCACTGCCCTCATGGCCATTGCGATTGCATTTTTAACGGTGAGTTTTCAGGCTATTCGTGCGGCGCTTACCAATCCTACTAAGTCGCTTAGGTCAGAGTAAGAATATAAGTAGGCAAGGGCAAGTAAGTGCAAAAACTGAGTGAACTATATAAATTACAACTTTTTGGTTGTCAATTACGTCTTGTAGAAAACAAATATATCAGACATGAAACCAACTCTCATTTTTAACATTTTACTGCTTTTTGTGTCAGTTGCCTGTTCTACAAAAGTAACCCCTGCGAATGAAACAAAAAGCATTGCCAAATTAGCCAACAGTTTGCCTGTCGATGGGTGTGACTGGCATTTCACGGTGACTTTAGATAAAGTAACGAAGGAGTATGCCGCAAGTGAATCCTCGAAAGAAAAAGTAAATACCATCATTCAGGCAGCCACTCCAAAGTATGGTGTTTATTCTGTCGATGTCGAGATGATGTATCGCCTTACTGGGAATAAAAAAAGCGTTCAATGCGGATGGGGTAAAACAAGCGAAATGGATGAAATAGAGATTTCAGAGATAAAACTCATACCTTAAAATAACTTGTGTCCATTGCCGTACTTAAAAGTGTCCATTTCCGGACACTTTTTTTTATGATCCAACCTCAATTCTTTGATTTTCAATTTACTTTATTTTTGGCATGTATTTGGGGTAAAAATACAATCACCCTAAACTTAACACAACCATGCTTAAATTCGCCGTTCGCAATCTGCTCAAGACTCGCCTTTTCGGCATTTTAAACATTACGGGATTGGCCGTTGGAATGGCCGCCGCTGTGTTGATTTTGTTATGGGTTCAAAATGAGCTGAGTTTTGATTCATACCACGCCAAAGCTGCCCGAACGTATCAAATCATTACGCACAATCAGGTCAATAAGGAAGAAACGTGGCATTGGGCAAGCACACCGCTGCCGTTGGCCGAACAAGTCAAGCGCCTTCCTGAAGTAGAGCAAGTAACGCGCGTCATTAAGTCATTTTGGAATGGTCTGCCCATCCGCATCGGCGATAAATTGTCCAATGAGAAAAACGTCGCCTGCGTTGATGGAAATTGGTTTGAGGTATTTGATTATACTTTTACGGATGGTAATCCAGCCGATTTTGTCAAAAACGTAAGGAGCATTGCCATGACCGAGTCAAAGGCATTTCAGTTATTTGGGCAAACCAAAGCTGCTGGAAAAATCATTCGCATTGATACGCTGGATTACGTGGTTCGGGCCATTTTTAAGGACAATCCAACCAATTCCAGTTTTCGATACGATTTTTTGTTGCCAATGTCCGTTCATTTGTCCAATCCCGAAAAATATAAAAATGATAATAATTGGAATAACTTCAATTATGAAACCTACGTAATTCTTCGGCCAGATGTTAACCTCAGGAAAATCAACCAAAAGCTGACAAGCCTGACGCAAATTGCTAAGAAAGATAATGAAACGGGCAAGCCTGATACCAGCATTACCCTCGAAGCAGAACCGATCCAAGATATGCACTTTGATACCATAGACCGTCATAACACAGCCGAACAGGGCGACAAAAAAATGGTCTATATCTTCTTTGGATTGGCGCTTGTAATTTTACTGACGGCTTGTATCAACTACGTTAATCTTACTACCGCGCGGGCCAGCATTCGAGCCAAAGAGGTGAGTGTCAAAAAGTTAATTGGTGCAGCCCCTACTCAGCTTTTTGGGCAATTTATGGTCGAGTCGGTTCTTATGTGTTTGTCTGCTATGGCATTAGCCTTGGTGTTGGTGTATGGATTTTTGCCCGTTTTTAATGAATTGACCGACCAAATATTCCGTTTGGATTTCAGCAATCCAGCCCTTTGGAGCGTACTTTTGGGCACAGCCCTGCTCTCCATTATTCTTACAGGCATTTATCCAGCTGTTTTGTTGTCCTCTTTTCAGCCCATTCGCACCTTGCGTGGGTTGAATGTCTTGGGAACAAGCAACGGCACTTTTCGCAAGAGTTTAGTAATAGTCCAATTCACCGTTTCAGTGGTTTTTATGGTGGCGACATTGGTGGTTTATCAACAGCTTCGGTTTATCCGAAATACCAAATTAGGCTATCAACGCGCTCATTTATTTGAATTTACTATCCCTTGGGATGTTAAACCGAAAGTAGAAGCTACCACTTTCAAAAGCAGGCTCCTCAACGAATCAAGCGTCGAAGACGTGACTATTTCCAGTCAAAATATTGTTGAAATCAAAAGTTCGCACAGCGGCAGTTTGGATTGGGACGGTCGTCCAGAAGATTTCCAACCGACGGTTTCTCAACTATCAGTAGAGCCCAATTATTACAAAGTCTTTGGCCTGAAAATGGCTTCAGGCCGTTGGTTTTCTGAAAACAGCACTGCTGATGAAAACAATGTCGTTCTTAATGAAGCAGCAGTAAAAAAATTCAAACTCAGGCAACCCGCCATAGGGCAACGTTTTCATTTTCAAGGCCGTAAAGGCATTGTGATGGGTATTGTAAAAGATTTTCATTACAAAAGTCTCCGTGAAAAAATTGAGCCGTTAGTTCTTTTCAACAATCCCGGCTGGCGGAGTGGAATTTATATCAAAGCCGTGGCAGGGAAAGAATCAGAAGCGATTCGGGCGGCTGAAAAAATATGGGCCGAGTTGATTCCGAGTCGTCCGTTGGAATACCGTTTCTTAGACGAAACCTTCAATCGGCTTTATCGAAGTGAACAACGCACAGCTACCCTCTTCAATGCCTTTGCTGGGATTGCCATCCTGATTTCGTGTTTGGGCTTATTCGGTTTGGCAACTTTCACCGCCGAAATGCGTACCAAAGAGATTGGTATCCGCAAAGTACTCGGTGCCACTGTACTCAGTATCACCACTTTATTAAGTAAAGATTTCCTAAAACTGGTCTTAGTTGGAATCGTTATCGCTTCTCCTATTGCGTATTATGCCATGGAAAAGTGGCTGGAAGATTTTGCTTATCGAATCCAAATAAGCGGATGGGTGTTTGGATTGGCAGGCTTAGTGTCCATTTTTATTGCATTCATTACAGTGAGTTATCAAGCTATTAAATCTGCTTTGACTAACCCAACTCAGTCGTTAAAATCAGAATAATTTTTGTTACATTCCAACTTTCATGGTTTTACTTGCGTCTTTCTCTCAAACCAATTTAATTTTAACAAAGCCATGAAAGTAATAGTAATTGCCCTTTTAATGACAGCCTTATTCAGTTGTCAAGAAGATGTCAAGAGTGAATGTGCCGAAAAACCAGATAACGGAGCCGTATGTACTACTCAGTATGACCCAGTTTGCGGATGTAATGGCAAAACCTACGGAAATGCCTGCGAGGC
>JBDHXS010000691.1:0-3533 GCA_039810845.1 Runella sp.
TTTGCGACGGGTGACATTTTGTACTTTATTCATGCAGATACGCGAGTTCCAACCACTTTTGTGTCTGATATTCAGCAGGCCATTCAGGAAGGATACGAATCAGGTTGTTATCGCTTTCGTTTTGATTCTGATAGAGTTATCCTTAAACTTAATAGTTATCTTACTCGCTTAAATATCCTGACGGCGCGTGGTGGTGATCAAACTTTGTTTATTACCCGCTATTTATTTACCGAACTCAACGGCTTTAATGAATACTATGTAATTATGGAAGAATATGACTTGCTGCGTAGGTTATGGAAAAAGAAACGTTCGGCTTTCAAACTGATTCCCAAAGATGTACTCGTATCAGCACGAAAATATGAAAGCAATAGTTGGTTGCGGGTTCAGGCAGCTAATTTAGTTGCTATGATGCTCTTTCGATTAGGCGTTAATCCAATACGCATTGCTCGTACGTATAAAAAAATGCTGGATTATCGTTGAAAATGCACTTTTGCTTTGCTGTTTTATCAAATCCCTCTTTTTCCTGCTTTTTTTTTGCGACCTTTGCCGAAATTTTGTTCCGAAAAACGGATAAGTAACTACGAATAACCAATCAAAAATGGAATTATACCTGGATTCAGCCGATTTTAAAGAAATAGAAACCGCTTTCCAACTTGGATTTTTGGCTGGTTTGACTACCACTCCTACTTTCATGCACCGCGAAGGTGTAACAGATTTGGACGGAATGATTGTCAAACTTTCAAAAATAGTACCCGTCCTTCAAATCGAAGCCTTGGGTGATAATGCCGAAGAAATCGTAAAAGATGCGGAGCGTCAACTGGCTTTAGGACTTGACCCTGCCAAAACTGTTTTCAAAGTTCCCGTTTCGCTTGAAGGTGTACGTGCCTGTAAAATGCTCCGCGACCGTGGTATGATGGTCAACGTTCACTTGGTTTACACCATTCAACAAGCTTACATGGCCATGACAGCAGGGGCTACTTACATTTGTGTATTGGCAGGACGTATGCAAGACCAAGGCTACGATGCTCTCAAGCTCATTGGTGAGTGCGTCGAAATGGTTAATTTTTATGGCTCTGATTCTAAAGTAATGTTCTCATCTGTTCGCAATGTAGAACACGTTCGCAACGCGATTGACTTAGGCTGCCAGACGATTACAGTACCTTGGAAAATCATGAAAGCATTGACCGAGAACAACTTTACTGCCATTGGTACTCAACAGTTTGTAGAGCATACCCGTATGATTACTGTATCAGTAGGCGAAGCCATCAACGGCACCAATCCATTGGTTTCGGCTGATACTACTTTGGGGGATGCCATCGTAAAAATGACCGAATATGGATTTGGTTGTATCACGGTTGTGAATGTAGATGGTAGCGTAAAAGGTGTATTTACTGATGGTGATTTGCGTCGTAAACTTTCAGAAGAAGGTCGTGATGTTTTAAGTAAAAAAATCGGCGAGTTTGAATACAAAATGCCTGTTTCTATTGAATCTGATGCACTTTTAGATGCTGCGGCTGCTTTATTCAAAAAGACCAATGTGGACACAATTTTAGTGACCGACGGCGGCAAACCTGTTGGAATGTTGGATATTCAGGATTTGAAATAGAGTGAAATCATTCTAAATTCTCAATAAGACCTTATATTGCTTTTTGGTGGCTGGTGTTTTCACCAGCCACATTTTAATTTAAGCTTATGCAAGAAACACTTCCATTGATGGAAGCCTTTTATACCCTGCAAGGCGAGGGCTATCATAGTGGCAAAGCGGCGTATTTTATCCGCTTAGGAGGCTGTGACGTGGGCTGTGTGTGGTGCGATGTGAAAGAGTCGTGGAATGCCGAAGCCCATCCTAAAATAACTATTGACCAAATTGTAGAGGATGCCTTGGCTTATCCAGCGCGAATGGCCGTTATCACTGGTGGCGAACCCCTGATGTATGATTTATCAACGTTGACCCAACAGCTCAAAGAAAAAGATTTTCATACGAATATAGAAACCTCAGGAGTTTACCCGGTGACAGGCTCGTGGGATTGGGTTTGTTTTTCTCCTAAAAAGTTCAAAGCCCCTCACGAAAGCATTTATGCTCATGCCAATGAGTTGAAAGTTATTATTTATCATAAATCTGATTTTGATTTTGCGGAACAACATGCCGCTTTGGTCAATGAAGATTGTGTGCTGTTACTTCAACCCGAATGGAGTCGAATGCAAGAAATGACACCGCTTATCGTTGAGTATGTAAAACAGCACCCCCAATGGCGCGTCTCGTTACAAACGCACAAATACATGGAGATTCCGTAAATATAGTCTCATCATCAGGCCATTTCTTAATTCTATTTTGTTGTCTTTTCTTTAATTGCCATCTTTTTGCGCAAAAGCAGATTAGTAAACGTGCTCTAACGCTTTATGAGTCAGCTAATCGTACCTTACAGTTTAGCCCTGAACAGGCTTTATCTCAATTTTATGAGATCACAAGAATTGATAGTGGTTTTGCGGCTCCTTATATGCGCATTGGCCAGATTTTGGAAAAATATTTGAACAAATCCCAAGAGGCTATACCCTATTATGAAAAAGCAATATTGCTTGATGCTTCCGAAACTGCTTTCAAGCCTATCTATGAAATTTTAGGGAAATATTATTTAAGTAAAGGAGACTACCAGACAGCAGAGAAATATTTTAGAGGGTATCTAAAATTTCCAAATCTCTATTTACCAAATCAAAAAAGCATTGAAAGGTATTTGTCGCAATGCCATTTTGGGCAAAAAATGGTAACCAAATCCCCAAACTCACCTATTTCTGCTATATTAAAACCACCCTTAAACTCATTGCCAGTTCAGAGTTATCCAGTTTTAACAGCAGACTTAAACACCTTAATTTTTACTGGTTTCAATGGAGACGAAGACTTGTTAGTTAGTTATCGTACTTCTACGAGTTGGTCATCTCCCAAAAGTTTGTCTGATAGTATAAATACCAGTTTCAATGAAGGTACTTGCAGCATTTCTGCTGATGGACAAACCTTGGTTTTTACAGGATGCAATCGAAAGGATGGATATGGAAAGTGCGATTTGTACATAACAAAAAAGATTGGTGAGGTTTGGCAGCGGCCTAAAAATATGGGAATGATCGTCAATTCGACCAGTTGGGAATCGCAACCCAGTCTTTCGGCTGATGGGCGCATCTTATATTTTTCGTCAGATAGACAGAAAGGAATAGGAGGAAAAGATATATGGGTAACTAAACTGGATACCGCAGGAGATTGGATGCCACCTCAAAACTTAGGTAAAATCATAAATACAGCTTTCGACGAAATAGCTCCTTTTATTCATTCTAACGGAGAAACAATCTTTTTTGCATCGGATGGAAGAGCAGGAATGGGAGGCTTAGATTTATATATTTCCAGATTAAAGATTGAGTGGAGTATTCCGATCAACTTGGGTTATCCTATCAATAATTATGGCGACCAAACAGGGTTCTTTATAGCCCCAGATTGTCAACGAGCCTTTTATTCTCAAGAATTGAGCGTTACTGAAAAAAGTGAG
>JBDHXS010000692.1:0-3511 GCA_039810845.1 Runella sp.
GGTTCGGTAAAAATATCACGCTCTGATGCTGACGGGCGCGAAGCCTTACTGTATTATTTGGGAGGCCATGATTCCTGCGCTATGTCGCTCACTTGCTGCTTGGGCCGTCGTCAAAGCGAAATTACGGCTGTTGCCGATGAAAAAACGCGGATGATTTTAGTGCCTGTTGAGAAAGTAGATGAATGGATGAGCAAGTATTCATCATGGAAACAATTTGTGTTTTCGACCTACCAAAAACGTTTTGATGATTTGTTGGGTGCTATTGACCAAATTGCTTTTTACAAACTCGACGAACGGCTCTTAACATTGCTCAACCGTAAATCGAAGCAGTGCGGATGTACGGTATTCACTATTACCCATGAAGAATTGAGCAATGAATTGGCCACCTCTCGCGAAGTTATTTCTCGTTTGTTGAAACAACTCGAGAAACTGGGAAAAGTAAAACTCTCTCGTAACAAAATAGAACTGCTTACTTCTGCAAAAATCAAAATATAGTTGCCCCTGTGTGACAATTATCACGAAATAGGGGTTTGAGGTCATCTACTTTTGTGGTGTCATTCATCACATACGCAAGGGAAATGAACTCAACTGAGATTTTCGGCTTTTCAGCTTCTATTTTTATCGGCATCAGTCTTGGGCTAATCGGAGGGGGAGGGAGTATCCTTACGCTGCCCGTTTTGGTCTATCTGTTAGGAATCAATCCTGTCCTTTCTACTGCCTATTCTTTATTTGTGGTAGGAACTACCTCGTTGGTGGGATCTTTTAATTTTATGCGCAAAGGGCTGGTCAATTACAAAGCGGCCCTTGTTTTTGCTATTCCTTCCTTTGTTACTGTATTTCTCACTCGCAAGTATTTGGTGCCTGCCATTCCAGATTCTCTTTTTACCGTTGCTGGTTTTGAAGTGACCAAAAACATCGCCATCATGCTGTTTTTTGCATTGGTGATGTTGGCGGCTTCGTATTCGATGATCAAAAACAATAAGAAAAAAGCCGAAAAGGAATCGGAGGCGTTGCAGTTTAATTATCCAATGATTGGCTTGGAAGGTGCCGTGGTAGGCATTCTTACGGGAATCGTAGGCGCAGGAGGTGGTTTTTTGATTATTCCCGCCTTGGTTTTACTGGCTCGTTTGCCCATGAAAATGGCCGTAGGTACGTCGTTGCTTATCATTGCCGCCAAATCCTTGATTGGTTTTGTGGGTGATGTCTCCAACAATATCATTGATTGGACTTTTTTGCTGGAGTTTACAGCACTTTCGGTCGTTGGTATTTTTGTGGGGGCTTATCTATCGCGGTTCATTGCTGGCGACAAACTCAAAAAAGCCTTTGGCTGGTTTGTGTTGGTGATGGGTGTCTATATCATTTCCAAAGAAATTTTCTTCAGTTAGTTGAAACAAATCTGGCTTCTGTAATAAAAGTCACAGATTGGCTTTTTAGCATACTTTACCTTTACACTATCATTCATCGCAACCGATAAACAACAGATAATCATGTTTTTCCAACACATTTATGACAAAACCTTGGCGCAGGCAAGTTACCTTGTAGGTTGCCAAAAAACTGGCGAAGCCATTGTTATTGACCCAAAAAGAGACGTAGATACCTATTTGGATATTGCCAAACAGAACGGCTTACGCATCACCCACGTAACCGAAACCCACATTCATGCTGATTTCTTATCGGGTGCTCGCGAGTTGGCTGCAATCACGGGAGCAACGATGTATCTCTCCGACGAAGGGGGTGAAGGCTGGGAGTATGAATTTGACCACGTTGGGCTGAAAAATGGTGATTTGATTACTGTGGGAAACCTGAAACTTGAAGTAATTCACACTCCGGGGCATACGCCAGAAAGCATCAGCTTTTTATTGACCGATAAACCTGCTTCGATGCAACCGGTGATGTTGTTTACTGGAGATTTTGTATTTGTAGGGGATATTGGTCGCCCCGACTTATTGGAGAAAGCAGCTGGTATGAAGGGAACACAAGATGCCGGGGCACTTCAAATGTATCATTCCATTCAAAAATTTAACGCTTTACCCGATTTCCTGCAAGTGTGGCCGGGACACGGTGCTGGGTCGGCTTGCGGAAAAGCATTGGGTGCTGTACCAAGCTCAACGGTAGGGTACGAGAAAATCAGAAACTGGGCGTTTCAATACGACGATGACCAAGAGGGGTTTGTAAAATACTTATTGACAGACCAACCCGAGCCGCCGAAGTATTTTGCCATGATGAAAAAGCTAAATAAAGTCAATCGCCCATTGCTGACAGAAGTGCCGAAGCAAAAGAAATTGACGGGTGAAGAAGTGAAAGACGCGATGGCTAAAGGCGTGAAACTCATCGATACACGCAATAAAGCGAATTTTGCGGCTGGATTCGTACCCGGTAGTCTTAATATTCAGGGCAACAATGCTTTTGCTACTTGGATGGGGTGGTTTGTCAACTATGAAGAGCCTTTTATGTTGGTTGCCGCCGATGCCCAAATCGAAGACCTTACTCGCAAACTCATGCGCATTGGTTTAGATAACGTATATGGCTACATTTCGGACGTAACCTCGGTAGGTGTTGAATTAGTCAAAAGTGATGTCATCGAAATTGATGAGTTTAAGACGTATTTAAACCGCGAAGATGTTCAGGTAGTAGATTTGCGTGGTATAACGGAATACAATAATGGACACGTAGAAGGAGCTGAAAATGTTTTCATCGGGACTTTGCCAGCAAATCTTGACAAAATCAGCGGTGATAAACAAGTGGTGATTCACTGCCAAGGGGGCGACAGAGCAGCGATTGGGTATTCTATTTTGGCTAAAAATGGCTTTAAGAATATTAAAAACTACTCGGGAGGTATCAATGAGTGGGTCAACAAAGGAAATCTCGTTGTTACAGAATTGGTAGAGGAAGCAGTTTGTTGATGTTTGATTTCCTACAATAATAATCATCTATCAAAGAGGTTCTCTAAAAGGAGCCTCTTTTTTTAGGCCAACAGTTGAAAATTGCGATTTAAACAAACCGTAAAACCTGACTAAGATCAGGTTTTTTGTGTACCAAATGTTACAAAAGACGTAGCCGTACTTTCCTAATTTTGTTCTATCAAACATTCAATGTTTGGGGATAAATACCTCATTTAAACACTTTTAAAACATGAAAGTAGAACAAATTTACACGGGTTGTTTGGCTGAAGCCGCTTATTACATCGAATCAGAAGGCGAAGCCGCCATCATTGACCCACTCCGCGACACTAAGCCTTACATTGAACGCGCAAGGAAAGAGGGAGCTGAGATTAAATATGTATTTGAAACCCACTTTCACGCCGATTTTGTTTCAGGTCACTTGGATTTGTCGGCAAAAACGGGTGCTACCATCGTGTTTGGTCCAACAGCCAAACCTGCTTATGCAGCCTATGTAGCGCGGGATGGCGAAGAGTTTCAATTGGGAAAAATAAAAATCCGAGCCATTCATACCCCAGGGCATACGATGGAATCTACCTGTTTTTTGCTGATTGATGAAACAGGAAAAGAAA
>JBDHXS010000693.1:0-3505 GCA_039810845.1 Runella sp.
TGGTAGTCACAGGTTCCCGCCTACACGCCATACGCTATTATTTCGAATTTCAACGATATATCAAGGAAAAAAGCTATAGCGAAATCAAAGCGTTGGTCGCATTCTCCGGTAAGGTTATCGTCACGGGTTATCCAGAAGGCGTTTCGGAATCTGAACTCAACGGTTTTGGCGAAAAAGAACTACCCGATAAATTTGAAACGGACGAGTATCAAGTATTGCTCGTTGCCGACAAGTACCAAACAGGATTTGACCAGCCGCTATTACATACGATGTACGTTGATAAAAAGCTCTCCGGTGTGAAGGCGGTACAAACATTATCAAGGTTAAATAGGACATGCGCGGGCAAAGAGGATACATTCATTTTGGATTTCGCCAACGACGTTGAGACGATTCTCGAATCGTTCCAGCCTTACTACGAATTGACCACAATGGAGCAAACGACCGACCCTAACCTACTTTATGACCTCCGCCATCGGCTCGACGAAGCACAAGTTTACTTGCAATCTGAAATTGATGCGCTTGCGAAAGTGTTTTACAATCCCAACGGCTCCACCAAAGACCAAGCCCGTCTCAATGCCTTGGTTGACCCTGCGGTTGACCGATATGAAGATATTGATGCCGACGAAAAGAAGGATGAATTCAAGAAATCGCTTACGGCATTTGTCCGGCTCTATGCGTTCCTGTCACAGGTCATGCCATTCAGCGACATCGAATTGGAAAAATTTTACGTGTACGCGCGATTGTTAGTATCGAAAATTCAGTCCCCAGATTATGGCGGTAGGCTGAAACTGGATAACGACGTTGCTTTGCAGTATTACCGTCTTCAAAAAACTTCTGAGCACTTGATGGTGCTGGAAAAACTACCTGAATACTCGCTCGACCCTACGACTGAGGCTGGCATCATGCGCGAAAAAGAAATGAAAGCCAAGCTTTCGGAAATCATTGAAATTTTGAATACCCGCTTTGGCATGGATTTGGATGAAGCAGACAAATTATTCTTCGACCAAATCGAAGTAGAGCTACTTCAAGACGAGACCCTCCGCCAACAAGCCGTCACCAATTCCATCGACAACTTCCGTTACGGTTTCCAAGAAAAGCTCGACAGTACGATGCTCGACCGAATGGAAAGCAATCAGGAAATCTTCCAAAAGGTCATGGAAAACGACGAAATCAAAACCGCCGTACTGGAAGCCATGATAAAACAGGTGTACGCGAAGTTTAACAACAAAAACCTTCAGTAATCCACCCCCCCCTCAATAACTATTAATACTCCAAAATGCGCTCCTAAGTGCATTTCGCTTTGCAAAGGACTTCAACTGATTTATATTCAGTTAAGTACCAATACGCTACAATATAAATTTTATACTTCCGCATTGTCTGATGACCTGTAGCGGGTCCGTACCGGATGGGTGCAGAATTTTTGTTTTAAATCTGAATGGGCAAAAAACAAAAGAAATCAAAACCGAGGGCTGATTCAGGCATTCAAATGAGGTCGATTAATATCGAAGACCTTAACCATAAATACGGTTATGATTCGAAATCAACAAAGCCTGTTAAAGGTTTTGATTCTATTGAGTATTCAATGTATCGCACTCGATTAATTGGCCACGTAGACGGCGGTATTTTCAATGAGGTTAACGGTTTATACAGCCAAAAACGCTTTTGGGCTTATTTAACAAAGGTTTTAAAACCCAACGCCCAAAGGATTGCTTTTTTTAAGGATTTAATGAAAGGAATCCCGAATGGAACAGCCCTAAAATCACAATTCGATTCAGCTTTCAAAAACTTCTGGAAGTCCCTCCGTCAAGAAGAAATCGAGATAGAACTTCAAGGCGATACCATTTCTTTACCATCTTATTTGAATTTGCTCCTTTTCGATGAATTCAAGAAAACTTATTATCACAGAGTATTTTCTTTAATTGTTGAAAACACTGTTTTTTTTGACTTAAAAATAAAGCCCTCTAAGGAAGCCGGTAAAGTTTTATCTGAATTGGCAAAATCTCTAGCAAATGAAATCAAGAGAGGGCTGTCACTTGAACTCGAAGGTTTTTTTGGTTATCAAATTCGATTGGCAAAAATTGCCGTTGGCGACCCTCAACAAATCAAACGTGAATTCGAAAAATTGATGCGATACAATCAAAAAGTTAAGGTTTACTGCGAAGAAAAACACTTTCCCAAAGGCGTCCTGCTTCCGATTGAAGTGCGATACAATCTCGTGAAGCACCTCAAGAAGGTCACTTATCCGTCCAGCGAGTTCAGTTCAAAAGGCCAAGGCGCGAAAGATATGATTCTAATTAATAAAATTCTCAATGAATTAGGATACACTACAAAACGAAGGTCACATTCTTGATGATTATACTTTAGAAGTATAATTATACTTCTAAGTATATCTCTTCCCGGGTAATAAATTTTGTCCATGAAAAATGGGCAAAATAAATTTTTACTCAGTGTAAAAACAGCCGCTGCGAGGTTATGCCCATTTCCTCCGTCGGCTGTTTTGCTTTTAAAAGAGAACGGGCCAGAGCGTCAACTCTGACCCGTTCGGAAAGTACTTTATGCATAACAAACCTAACCCTTCCACGGTCAAAAGTCAAATCCACATCCATCCAAGTGGGCACGTCTATCTTGCTACTGAAACCAGAAAGCGATTTATCGGAAAAATCATTACTCGTGAATTTCACTGTGAGCGAGACCCGGAGCGTCACATTCTTCGAGTAAACAATTCGATTGGATTTAATCTTGAGTTGATGCGGATGTCGGAGCAGTTCGATTGGGTTATCATTACCGGTCTAAGTTCTCAGCCAATTATTGTTACGCGTGACTTCATTCTTCGTAAAGGATTTCTTCCTTCATTTAAAAATCAAAGCTACGAGTTACAAATCTTTGTAAAACTCAATGACCTGAAGAAAGCTGATACGGAGCCGGATTTATTTTCTCCGGAGGCCGCGTAATGACCACAGAAGACATGTTAGACATTTTTAAAGGGCGTGTTGATTTTGTCGGCACGTCCTCCGGAATGTCTGTACAAGTAAACCGGCCCTTGGTTGACTATGTTCAAAGACATCTTGACGGCGTTGACCGCTTAGGTTTTTATAACTTACTACCCAATAATGTAATTCGCTTTGCGGTCATTGATTTTGATTCCCATCAAAAGCCGGATGCATATCGGCAGACTATGGACAAACTCAGTAGTCAATGCGAAGAATATCTCAGAAAAGCAGGTCTCTATGTGTATCGTGAAATATCCAAAAGCGGCTACGGAAATTATCATCTATGGATTTTTTTTGATGAAGATATTTCAGCAAAATTCATTCGGTCAGTACTATCAGCATTCATTATTCAGGTTCTAAAACCTGAAACCGCTCTTGAAATATTTCCAAAACAAAATGCCGGAGATAAAGGAAACTTCATTTGGCTGCCCTTTTTCGGAAAAGATGTTTCGGAGAACAAGACGGTTTTTATTGACGCATCAGGAAAAAAATACGATGCTGAATTTAAACCCAAC
>JBDHXS010000694.1:0-3489 GCA_039810845.1 Runella sp.
TAATGCCTTTGTTGATTTTTACAGAAGAAACTTCGGCTTTGGAAGTGAACTGACCCATACCTTGCTCACGGGTATAAGGAATTTTGACGCCATTGCTGTCTTTGATTTCTTTGTAGTCGCCAAAAACGACGTTCATCATACCACCGCCCATGCCGCCAAAGCCGCCACGCTGACCTCCGCCTCCTTGGCCGCCACCACCTTGACCTGGTGCTCCTCCCTGTCCATCAGGCCGTTGGCCACCTTGGCCGCCGCCACCTCTCATGCCTCCTTCGGCAGTGCGTTTTACTTTTAGGCCACTTTCTACGTCAAAGTAATCGTTCCATTTTCGTCCTTCAGGAATTGCTAATTCTACTTTCCAAGCGTCTTTTCCATTTACGGCTTCTTTACCTACTACTGTTTTTTGGATTTTGTAGTCTGCATACAGCATTTCAGGAAAAGGAACGTTTTGTAAGATTTGTGCAATTGCATCGTTTCCTTCGGCAGTGCTATTGTTGTTATTTCCTCCAAAACCTGAGACTGTCGCAACTTTAGTGCCATCGCGAGTAGAACGTCTTACTTCATTACCCATCATGTACATCACGGAGGAAAACTTGTTTGGCGATTTTACTTTTACTTCCGACTCCATCGAACCGCGCTGGGTTTCGGCAATGGTGCTGATGGTCAAATCTTCGATTTTGGCAATGGCTTCTTTTCCGCCAATGGCTGCCAAGTATTTTTCAATAATGGCATCTGCCGAAGGCGTATCCTGTGCTGACACGGCATTGATTGCTCCTACAAAGAAGAGACTCAAAAATATTTTTTTCATAGTTGTGTAGTGATTTTGGTGAAAGTTGGTAAAACTTGGGCTTGAATCAGACAAAAGTACATAAAAAGCAAATTGTTATTGTGGGTCGAGTTACTACATTTTGGGAAAACACCGCCCAAACGCCCCTTCAAATCGTTGAAGACCCGTTTTTTATAGAGCGGGGTATAACGCTTTATCTCAAAAGGGATGATTTAATTCATCCGGAGGTATCAGGGAATAAATGGCGAAAACTCAAATATAATCTATTTGAAGCCGAAAAACAGGGAATAAAAACCCTGATGACTTTTGGAGGAGCATATTCAAATCACATTGCCGCATTGGCTGCGGCAGGGCAAGCTACAGGTTTTGATACCATTGGGATAATTAGAGGAGAAGAGTTACAATCCGATGCAAACCCGACACTTCGTTTTGCGGCTCAATGCGGGATGAAATTGCTCTTTGTAAGCCGTGAAGCGTATCGAAATAAAGTAGAACTATCACAAAAGCACGGGGCAGGTTGCTATATTATTCCTGAGGGAGGCTCTAATACTTTGGCGGTAAAAGGTGTAGCAGAAATCGTTCCTGAAATCCAATCTCAATTGAATATTACTGTTGATTATTTATGTACAGCGCTGGGCACGGGAGGAACTACCGCTGGTTTGCTTTCTGCTTCTAAGGCCAAAGTGTTGGTTTTTCCAAGTTTAAAAATCAGTGCCGAGGAGGCAAAACAAATGATTCTACAACATCTTTCAGTGTCAGAAATTAACGTGGAAATAATGTCTGATTACCATTTTGGGGGGTATGGAAAAGCAACAGATGAGTTGTGGGAGTTCATCAAAAAGTTTGAAAATCAAACCCATATCCCTTTGGAGCAAGTTTATACAGGAAAAATGATATTTGGTATTTATGACTTAGTAAAAAAAGGTTTTTTTAAGCGAGGGCAGGTAATCGTAGCTTTGCATACAGGTGGATTGCAGGGAAGAACGGTACTCTAAAAGCTTTCATTTTAAAAACTCATCTTGTTGATAATTAAGGGCTGTCAGAAGCGATTATCTGGCAGCCCTTATGTTTTTAAATTGAAATTTTCTTCATCCAGTCAGCATCCACTTGCATACTTTCAATGGATGAACTCGGATACTGTTCTTGTTCAACGATGTAATATTTTACTCCTACTTTTTTTGCGGTCTTGAGAATCGTAGCAAAATCTACCGAACCAAGACCTAAGTCTTTTTGGGTTACCTTACCGTTGTTGTCCTTCACCATGTCTTTGATATGAACGAGTTCATAGCGCTTGCCATATTTGTTGAGGTGAGCCACAGTGTCTTGGCCAGCTGCCACAATCCAGCATAAGTCCAACTCAAACATGACATATTTGGGGTCAGTATTGGCCAATAGCAACTCGTGCGGGATTTGACCTTCAAGTGCTTTAAAGGAGTAATCATGGTTGTGATAGCCAAATTTCATTCCTGCTTTGGTTACTTTTTCTCCTACTTGGTTAAATTGCTCTGCTTTTTTCTTCCAATCGTCGAGGGATTTTTGTGGCCCCAAGTACGGGCAAAGCATGTATTTTAACCCAGCTTCCGCACCACGCTCGATGTTTTTATCTAAATCTTTGTTCATATCGAAATGGGTACTTATCATCTTTACGCCCATGTCGCCCAAGAAAGTTTTACATTCTTTAGGCGCCATTCCCCACAAGAAATCAGGCCCTCCGTAGCTTTCAAATTGAGTATAGCCCATTTCTGCAAGTTTTTTCATAGTTCCTTTTGCATCTTTGGGCATTAAATCACGTACACTGTATAGCTGCACACCAAACTTTTTGATGGGTTTTGCTTCGGTAAAAAGGCTCGGTGCTACAATAGTGCCTGCGCCCAATAAAGCAGACTGTTTGATAAAATTACGACGGTTCATTTGTGTGTTGGAGGTTTGTTTTCAGCAAAAAAACGAAAATATAGCTTTCTACTTGCACGTAGATGAGTATTTTTATTAGTAACTTGCTTTACAATCAATTATGAGTTACAAAGAATGAAAGCAACATGGATGATACTAATATTGGGGATGGCGGTGGGGGTGAGCGGATGTTGGTATCGACAGTGTTCGATTAAAGGCTGTAAAGTTCGCTATAATCACAGTCACGGTGGGAGCATTGTGCGCGGACGAGGAACTTGGCCTAAGCCTTATCTTTTTGGGAAACCCCGTACCACTGCTGAAAAAAGGGAACAAGCAAACGAAAAACGACGTAAGCAGGGCTAATTTTGCCTATATAAAGTATTTGGTGTATTTTTGTACAAAAGCATTTAAATTTAGTTTATGTCAGAAAACACCAGCAACATTATCCCCATTAATATTGAGGAAGAGATGCGAACGGCCTATATTGACTACTCAATGTCGGTCATTATTTCGCGTGCTTTACCCGATGCCCGCGACGGTCTCAAGCCCGTTCACCGCCGGGTACTTTATGCCATGTTTGAATCGGGCTTCTTACACAATCGTGCCTACAAAAAATCAGCTCGTACCGTTGGAGATGTCATGGCAAAGTATCACCCACACGGTGATGCTTCCATTTATGATACCATGGTGCGGATGGCCCAACCGTGGTCATTGCGTTATCCATTGATAGACGGGCAGGGAAACTTCGGCTCTTTGGATGGTGACTCACCCGCTGCCATGCGTTATACCGAATCTCGCCTCAAGCGAATTGCCGA
>JBDHXS010000695.1:0-3481 GCA_039810845.1 Runella sp.
TTCCAACCGTATCTTGTATTTATTCAGCCATTCGGCGTAAGGTTTTTGAGAACAGATTGTCTGTTTCAGTTCTTCATCGCTGATGATACGGCCTTGTTCCATATCCACCACAAACATTTTGCCCGATTGCAAACGTCCTTTGGTCACTACTCTGGCGGGGTCTATATCCAATACACCTGCTTCGGAAGCCATGATAATGGTATCGTCATCTAAAACCCAATAGCGAGAAGGACGAAGTCCATTGCGGTCGAGTGTTGCACCAATGATTTTTCCATCTGTAAATGAAATAGAAGCAGGACCATCCCAAGGCTCTTGAATAGCTGCATGATATTCATAGAATGCTTTTCGCTCAGGATCCATCGCCTCATTGCCATCCCATGCTTCAGGTACCACCATCATCATTACGTGTGGCAGCGAACGCCCTGACAAATAAAGCAATTCAATGGCATTGTCCAAGTTCGATGTATCAGAGTTGGTAATGTCGCAGATAGGCAGCAACATATCCATTTCTTCTTTGGTGAAATTTTCTGACCAAAACGATTTTTCTCCTGCCCGAATCCAGTTGACATTGCCACGAACGGTATTGATTTCACCGTTATGAGCTACATAGCGGAAAGGCTGCGCCAATTTCCACGATGGAAACGTATTGGTAGAAAAGCGAGAGTGAATAATAGCAAATGCCGAAACCACCGACTCACTATGCAAATCGGGGAAATAATATTTTAATTGACCTGTTGTCAATTGTCCTTTATAAGATATAGTTCGGCACGAGAGCGACGAAAAATAAAAATGCGACTTAGAACCAATGACAGTATCGTAAATGATACGAGTGGCATATTGACGCAATACAAAGAGTTTGCGTTCAAATCCCAGTTCGTCTGAAACTGAATCTGGACGCTTGATAAACAATTGCTCTACTTGTGGTTCTACCGACAATGAACCTTCTCCAAGCGTGTCGTTAAGCGTAGGCACTCGACGGTAGCCCAATAATTGCATCCCCAACTTTTTGATTTTGCGGTTGAGAATGTCTCGGCATTCATCACGGAGCTTATGATCTTTTGGAAAAAAAATCATTCCAACGCCGTATTCTCCAGCAGAGGGAAGCGCAATAGTCAATTTGGCACATTCTTCGACAAAGAATTCGTGGGGTATCTGAATCAGTATCCCTGCACCGTCACCCGTGTTAGGATCGCAACCGCAAGCACCGCGGTGATCCATACGTTCGAGCATAGTAATCGCATCAGCTACCATTTGGTGCGATTTACGACCCTTCATGTTGGCACGGAAACCAATACCACATGCGTCGTGTTCAAACTCGGGGCGATACAGCCCCTGCTGGGCAGATTCTAACATGGTTTTGTTGTATATTGGGGGTTGGGTTGACATCATAACATTACTTGGTTTGTAGTGCTATGGTGCGATAAACTCACGCAAGTTACACAAAAATTTATTTGGTACAACAACGATTTCACCAAATAATGTAGTCTTATTTTTACTTTATTGAGAATTTATTATATATTCTTGAAATTTTACTATTTCATAATGGTTAGAAAGAATATTTTATAAATTTTCAATAAAATCGTAAATATCTGTGCATTTATTTAAAAAAAATCAATAATGTTGAAAAATAGGCAAAATAGCCCAGCATGTACTATGTATTAATTTTTGATTTTTCTCATGCAAGCAAATTGAAGACAGAAATAGCTCCCAGATACTTCGTTTTTAATATTCTGGATAATGGATAGTATAGTCATCATGGTTGAAAGCCAACTCTGTATTCTCAACAAAAGACAATTGACAAAAACCCTGAAAATAATTGATAATGAGGTGAAAGAAAGTAGTAACAGATTTTTCTATAGGATAAAAAAATAGATAAATATGAGGGTAAAGACACAAAATAGTTGAGCCTCTGCCCTCAAAATCCTACCTTTGCTCCGTGATTACTCTGTAATAAAGTAAAATCAACAAATCACCAACCACCAATCCCCCACCCGTGGAACACGTCGAACAACTTCCAACCGTCGAAACTGCTAAAAAGTTAGGTATTCTTCCCGAAGAATTTGAACAAATCAAACAGATACTGGGTCGTACGCCCAATTTCACTGAGTTGAGTATTTTCTCGGTGATGTGGTCAGAGCATTGCTCTTATAAAAACTCCATTGTTTGGCTCAAGACCCTTCCTCGCGATTCAGATCGTATGTTGGCCAAAGCGGGGGAAGAGAACGCTGGCCTCGTGGACATTGGCGATGGCTTGGCTTGCAGCTTTAAGATTGAATCTCACAATCACCCTTCTGCCCTTGAACCTTATCAAGGAGCGGCAACGGGTGTTGGCGGTATCAACCGCGATATTTTCACCATGGGTGCTCGTCCCATTGCCCAGTTGAATTCTTTACGCTTCGGCAATCCTGAATTGGCTAAAACCAAATGGCTCGTAAAAGGAGTCGTAAAAGGAATTGGCGACTATGGCAACGCTTTCGGGATTCCTACCGTAGGTGGTGAGGTATTCTTTGATGAATGTTACAATACAAACCCGCTCGTAAATGCTTTTTCGGCAGGTATCGTTAAAGCAGGAGAAGTAGCCCGAGCTATCAGCTACGGTGTCGGAAACCCTGTATTTATCGTAGGTTCGGCTACTGGTAAAGACGGTATCGGGGGAGCAAGTTTTGCTTCGGAAGATATTTCAGAAAAATCAACCGAAAAGCTTCCTGCCGTGCAAGTGGGTGATCCTTTCATGGAAAAACTACTGTTAGAAGCTTCCTTGGAAATCATTCGCACGGGCTACGTGATTGGCATTCAGGACATGGGCGCAGCGGGCATTATTTGCTCTACTTCCGAAATGAGTGCCAAAGGCGAACACGGCATGGTCATTGACTTAGATAAAGTTCCTACCCGCCAAGCCAATATGAAAGGTTGGGAGATTCTTCTATCTGAGTCGCAAGAACGCATGCTTGTAGTGGTAGAAAAAGGCAAAGAAGATATTATAAAAGGTATTTTTGATAAGTGGGACGTGCATTGTGTTCAAATCGGCGAAGTAGTAGAAGGTGGACGTTTGCATTTCTTCCAACACGGCGAACTTATCGCTGATGTACCTGCCCACGACCTTGTATTGGGTGGCGGTGCTCCACAAAACCACCGCGAATACCGTGAACCTGCCTATTTTCAGGAATTTAAGAAATTTGCGATTGAATCTATTGCCGATATAAACTCACCCTCAGAATTGGGAGCAGTAGCACGCCATTTGCTTGCTCATCCCAACATTGCCTCTAAAAAGTGGGTATATGAACAATATGATTCAACGGTAGGAACCGCTAATCGTACCACCAACCGCCCTTCTGATGCTGGCGTAGTACGGATTCGTGATGTAGAACGCCCGCACTACCAAAAGTCTATTGCGATGACAGTGGACTGTAACGCCCGTTATGTCAACGCTGACCCTTTTGTAGGTGCGCAAATTGCCGTGGCCGAGGCTGCTCGCAACTTG
>JBDHXS010000696.1:0-3476 GCA_039810845.1 Runella sp.
GTATATTTGGGCGAGCACTGGTTCCCATTGGGATTTGTAACTTTGGTGGTTTGGCGATCTCAAAGTTAACAGTGCTTTCTACTTTTAGCCACTTTTAAGGGGGATTCATGCAACAAAGCCAATTCGGCCTATAAAAGTTGATAATTCCTTTTCATCAATCTATATTCCTGTATTGATTTTTGAAAATGTAAAATAAAAGAATGATTTTATCAAGAAAAGTTATCAAATGGCAAAAGGATCTACCATTGCTAACCAAGACACTTCTTTACTTTTACACATTATTAGTGTTTTCCCAACAACTACTTTTCGTCGAGCAGTATTCGTTAAAGTTTTGTAGGTGTTTTCACCTGCAAAAGCATAAAAGATATTTTTCTACTTAGGAAATGCCGGCAATAAAATCTTTGGAGGTGGTGGTAGTGCCTCTTTATTCATTGATGCCCGTTGGGTTTCAAATTTTTTAACTTCACTTGTATTAAATAATTTTCGTTCTGTAAACTTCAACGCTTTCACCTTTTGTTTGTAAGTTCCATAATCGGTATTAGTCACAATAGAAAATCTTCCCAGAAAAAAAGGTTGCTTGTTTATGTATTCAAACCAATAAGAATCAGCACTTCCCCAGTATATTTTTTCTGGGTTATCAGTAAAATAATATTTTTGTAGCTTATATATTTTTTCTGGGTTATCAGTAGAATAATATTTTTGTAACTTAACATTATTTTTGAATTTTTCTAAATTAATCAAAGCATTTTCATAAGCTTGTTTATCTACAAAATCACCTAACAAAATGGGGGTATTTGTATTGAAAACAGACTTACTAACACGTTGTTTACTTTCGTTAGACACTATTTTTGAAATCACAAAATATATCCTATTATTTACCATGGAAAGTAAACGTTTTTCTCTGTATATAAGACAGTTATTAAATGAGTAGCTTTCAAGTTGAGATAAAAAAGAAGTAGATGTGACATCAATTTTCTTTTCTTTTAATGTTTGTGCCAACGCTTCGCTCTTTTTAAGCACACCTGTCACACATTGCAAATAGCTATCTTGAACCTCTTCATATTGGCCTTCTTGCCTCAAGCGCTTTTCTCTATCTGCATAACAATTACAAGTCGTTTTATTAATTGCTTCATAATATTTAATATTTACAGTATCAGTAAAAGCGATTTTTTCATACTGTCTAAAAGGCGGGCAGTTATCAATTAGGTAGTCAAATATTTTTCTTGATATATACTTCCGGCTGGCTGTATCATTAGGCAGAGTAGCCCAAAGTTTAGCAAAAGAAGGGTTATTATATGAATGTAAAATTAGAGTATCTACCTCGTTTAAAATTGAATAAGAGTCATAAAATAATATATTTTTTTTAACTACTTCAGTATATTTTTGGCAATACTGATTTGCAACTTCAAAAAAAAGCTTTTCATCCTGAGATTGCGCAGTAAATGTTATTAAAAACAACACACTTATATAAAAGATGGAAAATGATTTTTTTTTCATTACTCAATAATTTTAATTAAAATAATAGCAAATTTATAAACTTATGTCACTATATAAAAAATTAATTTACCCATAGTACTTATAAAAAGGAGTTACCTCTCTTAACTTCTTGACTTATAGACTATTTTACGCCATCATTGCTATTTTTCCACGACCACCTTTTCGTCGGAAACTATGAAAAAAAAAATCACTGATGAGGCAGTTTAATCAAAAATTCCGTTCCTTTTTGAAGTTCACTTTTTACTTCGATGGTTCCGTTGTGAAGTTGCACAATTCGCTGGGCCACGGAAAGACCTACCCCAAATCCGGCATGATCGAGGGTATTGCTGGCACGATAAAAAGGTTGAAAAATATGTGGCAAATCAGTCTCGCTGATGCCTATGCCTTGGTCTTTGATTTTGATAATGCAATTTTCCTGATCAAATCCTAATCGCAACTCGGCCTGATGGTCAGGAGCGTATTTACAGGCATTTTCAAGGAGATTGACCACCACATTGGTCAGCAGAGATTCCACGCCATTGACCAAGGTTTGGCGGTCGTCTTCGGGGATTTGTTCAAAATCAAAACTGATACGATACGCCGAGTTACTGTTTTGTACCGATTGTTGTGCATTCAGCAGCACCTCTTCCATGCGCACGGAGGTAAATACAAACTCACCAGCATTGTTGAGGGTTCGCGCCAGTTGCAGCAATGCGTTGGATAGTTGAATAAGTCGGTCTGTATCGTTGAGTACATTGTGCAATATGAGTTTATATTCGTCCGGACTGTGGTTGCCTTCCAGTCCTACCTGAACTTCCGTTTTTAGGGCAGCCAGCGGCGTTCGCAGCTCGTGTGAGGCATGAGAAACAAACTGTTTTTGTTGTTCAAAACCCAACTCAAGTCGGGCCAGCATTTGATTGAAGTTAATGGCCAATTGCGCAATTTCATCCTGACCATTACCTTCATCTACGCGTTTTCGTAAATCTTGGGGTTGAATATGCGCAATTTCAGCGTTTATTGCCTTAATGGGTTTCAGCGATTGGCTTGCAAAAAATATACCCAGTACAATGGTAATCAAAATGCCACCCAGAAAACCTAACAGCAGGGTTTGAGAGAGATTTTTCATTTGGGCATCGCCCACCACATCGGCCGCTGAGGCAATGACCACAAAACGATCAAATCGCCCCACAAAAAGCAAGCCGACCACTTCTTTTCCCTTGTTGGTAAAAGTTACTTTTTGAGTAAGTCGAATCTCATCGATTAGGCTTTGCGTAATGAAATCGCGGCTTTGCTCGGCACTCGAATACAACAGTTCGTTTTTATAATTATAAACATAGATTTCTTCTTTAGGCAAGCGCGAAGATGAATTTCGGTCCAGAATTTTAAGCAATGCGGGGGTAAATTCTTTGACATCCACCAAAAGTCGGGCGGTGGTGGTAGCTCGGCGGGCAAGGCGGTCATAAAAATTACGACTTCGCTGATTTTCAGCTAACAAGTAAACGATGGAAGAAAATGTGAGCAAAATCAAGGCTACGAGCAGCGTAAACTGAGCGGCTATTTTGTAGCGAATCTGCATGCCCGAAAAAGTCAGGAAATGTTTCATAGACCCTTAGAGAACTTTCAGTACGTAGCCCAATCCCATTTTGGTATGAATGAGTTTGGGTTCAAAATTTCGGTCTATTTTGCGTCGAAGGTAATTGATATACACCTCTACGATATTGGTATTGGTATCAAAATTCAAGTCCCAGACCTTCTCTACAATGTCGAGCTTCGATAAAACCCGTCGTTTGTTTCGTAGCATGTATTCGAGCAGTTCAAACTCACGGGCAGTCAGTTCGATGGGTTGGCCGTCTCGCGTGACGGTCTTGCTGACGAGATCCATTTTGAGATTAGCTTCTCCCAAAACCTCCGATGTTTCGGACTGAGAAACTCGAGTCCGTCTCAATAAGGCGTTGATTCGGGCCAGCAATTCGCGTAAGTCAAAGGGCTTCACGAGATAA
>JBDHXS010000697.1:0-3475 GCA_039810845.1 Runella sp.
ATTAAGAAATAGGTCTAATAGGTGATTCGTCCAACAGAATTAGATTTTGGTCGGGGGTGCCTCCGCGCACGTACAATCCCACTGTACCCTCGTTACCATTGCTTACGCCGGGTGTGAGCGCCAAGGCTTTGAATATATCTTTTTCACCAAAAATCGTTGGAATTGTATTGAGCCTTTCAATGGGTATCGAAAGATAGCTTGCTTTTCTATCTTGAAAATCATCTTTTGAAGATTTTATCACTACCTCATTGAGTTGATATTCGGTAGGTTTTATATCGAAGGTGTAGCTACTGTCGGAAAGTTGCGTAACCCGAAAAGAGCTGGTTTGAAAGCCGATGAAAAAACAGCCGCTCAATCCCCTCGACCAACTTACTGCTTTGTGCCAGAGAATTCGTAAAATAAGAGAAGCGAAAGATTTGAAGCAGGAAGATATGGCTTATGTATTAGAGATTTCGCAGAAGACCTACAGCAAAATTGAAACGGGGGCTACCAAGCTTTCGGTAGAGCGGCTCATTGAAATTGCCAATCTGTTGGAAGTGGATGTGGCTGAATTATTGAAGTTTACTGTGACGGAAGTACATACCGAGTCAGTCGACAATTTTAACGAAAAAAGAATCAAACAGTTGGAAGAAGCAGTTGTATCTTTACGGGAAACACTTAGTAAATAAGCTTTCTTACAACTGATAAACTACTACCCATGAACCGTCGCCACTTCTTCCAACAAGCTACCCTTGGCTCTGCAGCCTTGGCAACGCCGCAACTTATTACCTCGGCTCCAGTAGCTCCTGCCACTCCGTTTAAATTAGGGCTTTCGACCTACTCGTACTGGCACTTCAAAACACCTAAAGTACCGATTGAAACCGTCATTGATGAAGCCGCACGTTTGGAAATAGAGGGCGTGGATATTTTACACCGCCAAATGGACAATGAAGACAATGGATACCTTCAAAAGTTGAAACGCCACGCTTTTGTCAATGGAGTGGATTTGATTTGTTTGTCAATTCACCAAAGTTTTGTGTCGCCCGATGCCGCCGAGCGTCAAAAAAACATTGACCATACTTTGCATTGCATCGAATTGGCCTACAAAATGGGCATTCCGAGTGTACGCCTTAATTCAGGGCGATGGAATACCATTAAATCGTTTGATGAACTGATGGCCAAACGCGGCATTGAGCCTATTTTACCAGGCTATACCGAAGACGATGGTTTTAAATGGTGTATCGACAGCATCGAAAAATGCCTCACCAAAGCCGCCGAATGTGGCGTAATGCTCGCTCTTGAAAATCACTGGGGGCTTACTTCTACGCCCGAAGGACTCCTTCGTATCCGCAAAGCCATTGATTCTCCTTGGTTGGGGGTTTTGTTGGATACAGGCAATTTTTTGGAAGACCCCTATACAAAACTCGAAAAAGTAGCAACCGTGGCCAATTTTGTCCAAGCTAAGACCTACTACGGCGGTGGCGAATGGTACACGCTGGATTTGGACTACAAACGCATCATGAACATTTTACGCCAAGCCAACTACAAAGGCTACATTGCGCTGGAATTTGAAGGAAAGGAAGCCGCCGAAACGGGTGTGCGCAAGAGCATAGCTATGTTGCGCGAAGCTATGAAGGCTTAACTCCAATCCCATACCACCAAACTCCAAAGGTCAATGTGGTCTTGGTGCTGGTGAACCTCGCGAAAACCTACTCGCTCATGCGCTCGCATTGAGCGGGTATTTCGTACGGCTATTTCGGTCACACACAGGTCAAAATCAGTAGAAAATTGATTTTTATGTTCAGCATAAAGACCGTCAAAAACTCCTTGACCACGGTGAGACTGTGCTACACAAATTTGCCCCATCACATAGTAGCGATAGTCGCAGATGGGCTTCCCATTCCAATTTAGTTCCGATACGAGGTCAAACATCGGCACTAATTCGGGTACTAATTGTCCAAAAGTACGAGGCATAACGAGTGCATAACCTACCACCCTATCTCCGTCTTTGGCTATGATTTGGGGCAAGGCACTGTTCATTTGTTGAATCACCTCAAAAGGATGTTCCACGGTCGTAAAACCTTGGTCTTGTTGGTATTCAAGAAGGGTATTTTTATATAAATTTTGGCGTTGTAACGCTAATATCTGATGTAAATCTTCATCTGATTGTGCAGTAGTGTAAGTTATGGGCATCTTATAATTTGTCTCTGTATTTGTCACCCTGAAAGGGTCTATTATTCTCTCACAAAAGTAGCAGGATGCTTTCTGCAAGCCAAATAAAGGTTTTATCTTTGCCCAACTCCCTTCAACAAACCTAACATTCAATGAAAAAATCGCTTTCTGTCCTCCGTTTACTTTTTACCCTTTTCACTTTAACCTTTACACTTTTCACTTCCTTTACTCTCTCTGCCCAATATCCCATCTTACCCGAACGCGAACGTGCCCGTGTGGTAGATGAAATTTTGGAAGACCGGTTGACAAATCTCCTTCCTCAGTTGATGCGACGTGAAGGGATTGATATGTGGGTTATTATTTCTCGCGAATACAATGAAGACCCAGTGATGCGCACCATGTTGCCAAGTACGTGGCTTTCGGCCCGGCGACGTACTATTATGGTTTTTTATGATGCAGGTGGTGAAAAGCCGTTGGAAAAATTGGCGATAGCCCGCTACGACGTCGGAAATTTGCTCAAAGGAGAGTGGGACATTAATATACAGCCTGATCAATGGTTGGCATTGGTAAAAATCATTGAAGACCGCAACCCTAAGAAAATTGCGCTTAATTTCTCCAAGGACTATGGCCATGCTGATGGGCTGACACATACCGAACACAATGAGTTTATGGCAGTTTTGTCACAAAAGCAAAAAGTCAAAATCGTATCCGCCGACCGCCTGGCAGTGGCTTGGCTCGAAACCCGCACCGAAAAAGAAGCGGCTATTTATCCATTAATTTGCCGTATTTCGCACGAAATTATTCAGGAAGCTTTTTCCGAAAAAGTCATTCAACCGGGCGTTACAACCACCGACGACGTAGTATGGTGGATGCGGCAACGGGTAACTGACTTGGGGCTGGAAACGTGGTTTCATCCTACTGTTGACATTCAGCGATTTGATTCAGAAAATTTTGAACATCTCCGTACATTCTCCAAACGTCCTTCCAAACAGGTAATTATGCCAGGAGATTTGCTTCACTGTGATTTTGGGATTACGTATTTGCGTCTCAACACCGACCAACAACAAAATGCTTACGTATTACGTCCCGGAGAAAGCGAAGTGCCTGATTTCCTGAAAAAGGCTTTTGCTCAGGGAAATCGCCTGCAAGACATTCTCACGGAAAAATTCAAAGCGGGGACAACAGGCAACAAAATGCTGCTGGATGCGCTCGAACAGGCAAAAAAGGAGGGAATTACAGGAAGTATTTACTCTCACCCAATTGGTGTACATGGCCATGCGGCAGGCCCAACAATTGGGATGTGGGATCAGCAACAAGGCGTAAA
>JBDHXS010000698.1:0-3461 GCA_039810845.1 Runella sp.
GGCTTGGCCAATTCTTTTGCTTCTTCGGAGGTGTTGGTTTGAAGTACAGGAATGCCCTGCCCTGGCTTTACCTTCCCATTCAGTCCGTCGGCATAGCCCCAATTGTCGGTCAACAGGATTATTTGTGTGTCGAGGCGTATATTTCGCCGTATTTCAAACCGCTTATCGGCTGATTGATAACGGTAAGAGAGCGTTTTTCCAAGAACCGAATCGGGAAGAACCACGGTTAAATGATATAGTCCGTCGGCTCCCGGAGGCTGCATAAAAAAAGGGCCTTGGGTAGCATTTTGTACAGTTTTTCCTTTGGATAGTGGCATTAAGTACCACGTCACAGCCACAGAATCGGGATGGGCAATTTCGGTGATCTTCAGTTTGAATGTGATTTTAAGGTCTTTGGCTGGGATAGTAGCATGATTATTCTCCAAATAATGCCGCTTCAAAATATCTTCCCCAAAATCATTGTCTTTTTCTCTCAAAATGGCGTGGATGTGGTTGCCGTCGTTGTCAAAACCTACGTTGTCGTATTCAATCAAAAAATCGGGACCATTGATGATATAATAATGAGGTTTGTTGTTTTCGAGACTACCAATCCACGCAAAATATACCTTTTCAAGACCAGAATGCATAATCTTGTCAAACAATTGATGCGCTTTTTGATGTTCAAAATTGTGGGTGTATTCTTGGATTAGTAGTTTGAGGAGGGTCTTTTGTGTTTCGTCAAACTGCTGCGCTGCAATGCCGTAATAACTCGTAATACGTTGATTACTTTGCGGAGAAGTGATGATGTCTTGAGGAATAGCTTGCTTGAGCACTGCTACGGCTTTTTGGGCATCCGAAAGGGCATTGATGAGCATAAAGCCATAGTCTTCTTCTTTGCTCAATACACGGAATCCAGAATATTTTCCAAACTTGACTTCTGAAGGGTCTGTCCCAATAAAATAGGGTGACATGGAAATATTTTCGCCATCGGAAGTAAGACTTAACGCAATGTGGTGTCCACCCAAATTGAGTCCCCAAGGGGTTTTAGCTTGTGGTTTTCCCCAAACCGAGATGTAATAATTGCCATGTGCCCATTTTAAATCTTGGGTCATTTTTAGCGTTTTTTGGTCAATTTTCCCCTGCTCAAACATCGTTTGGTAAAGCGTATTCAGAATATCGTCCAATTGCATGATACTGGTGGTTTTTAAGTATCCCTGCGAACTGAGCATGGAAGAAAGCACCCGATGAAACGCCAATCGGCTTTTATCGGAGAGGGAGCCGTATTGAATGCCTGCACGAGGCACTAAGCCCACAGGCAGGTTTGTCCATTTGTGACGAAGGCTATCGTCGAAGGCATACACCGTTTTTTTCAATTCCGCAGCATTGAGGGTATTCAAAAACAGGTTGACAGTAGTTGAGACCGAAGCGTTGGGTTGTGCCCATAAATCAGGGGAAACCACATTCCCATAAATCAACAGACAAAGGAATACAATTCTTAATTTCATTGGTTTTGAAGATTGAAGAGTTTAGGTATTTTTCCACTACTAAAATAATATTATTTATTTGATAATCAACTGGTTTTGAGAGGAAATTTCACCACAAACGTTGTCCCTTCTCCCTCCACACTTTCACACTCAATGGTTCCTCCATGCCCTTTGGTCACAATATCATAAGCGAGTGAAAGCCCCAAGCCTGTGCCTTCGCCCGTGGGTTTGGTAGTGAAAAAGGGTTGAAATATTTTGGCTTTGATGGTATCTGGAATACCTGCGCCGTTGTCTCTAACGGTAATCCATACTTCGTCATTGGTTTTGTGGGTGGTGACCCACACGGTAGGTTCATAAGCCAGCAAATCATCAAGTTCGGAAGGTTCTGGTTGAGCCTGTTGTTTTTTCTGTACAGCATAAAAAGCGTTATTGATCAAATTCAGCAAAACACGTCCCAAATCCTGCGGAACCACCTTGATTTGAGGTAAATTCGGGTCAAAATCGGTGACCATTTTGGCGTTAAATGACTTGTCTTTGGCACGCAGTCCGTGGTAGCTTAGGCGAAGGTATTCATCCGCCAAGGCGTTAAAATCGGTCAGCTCTTTTTTGCCTGTACTTGCCCGCGAGTGTTGTAACATGCCAGTGACGATGCTTGCCGCCCGCTTGCCGTGATGGTTGATTTTTTGGAGATTTTGCGTTAAATCGTCAAAAAACAGCCCCCAGCCCCCAATGGGGGCTTCCTGCGGTAGCCAGTTTTCGTTTGCCCCCATTGGGGGACGGGGAGCCTCTTCGATTAATTCTACTGACAACTCCGAAAAATTATTGACAAAATTCAGTGGATTCTGAATCTCGTGGGCGATACCTGCAGTGAGTTCACCCAAAGAAGCCAATTTCTCTGATTGAATGAGCTGGTCTTGCGTGGACTTGAGACTTATTAATGATTGGTGAAGCTCAGCTGTACGTTCGGCTACTTGATGCTCAAGGGTTTCATTCTGAATCGTCAGAATATGTTGTTTTTCTTGCTCCTGCGCAATGTTTTTGGCCGAGAGGGTTTCTATTTCTTGGATTTTTTTCCGAAGAGCTTTGTGAGTACGTGAATACTCCCGAACCAATGAAAACGATAATCCTACAGGGATACTCAAACACATAATCAGAAACATTCCAACCGAAAAGAAGATAATAATCTCTGTAAAATCTTCTATATTCTTAAAGTCGTCTATCATAAATGACATCACCATAGAAAATATAATAACCATGGCAAAAGAAGCTCCTACCGTCACAAGGGAGTAAATTGGAACATTGGCATTGGGGTTTTTACGTTTGTTGGCAAGGATGCTAACACGAATAAAATCAACACAAATGAACAAAAAGCAAGGCCAGAGTTCTATTCCATAGGGTAAGTTTAAATCCAAAATGAGACAAAACAAACTTCCTATCAGAACAGCCACCTGCCAATAGAAAAAAAATCTAAAAGGCTGACTTAAATACAAATACAAGCATACATTGATAAAAAGTACTCCTATATAGAAGAAAATGAGCGTCGCCAACTCATTTATTTGCTGATAGGTAATTTGGTTGTAGTAATCTCCTATAAGCGCGGTTAAGAAAGTAATAACAAAAAATAATAGAGTGAATCCCAGCCAAAGACTTACTATTTGTTGACGATTGGAGGCATAGAATAAAAAATGGAGAATGCTAAACACTAAAAAAATACCAATACAAAAACATATGAGTCCATTAGTTCGCTGAGAATTTACAAAAGCTTTCTCACCTGATGCTTCAATATCAAGAAGCGTAAGTTGAAAAATACCTTTACTTGTTCCGGGATAGTAAAAATTGGTTTTCGTAAAAGAAAATCGAACGGCTAATGTATGTAGATTGGTATCAGGAAAACTTATCGGGAGAAGTTCTGCATGAGTACGTACAACTTCCAACTTCGGATTTGGACTTACCACCCCTATTTTATGTAATAATTTTCCATCTAAATAAATCTCAGAA
>JBDHXS010000699.1:0-3461 GCA_039810845.1 Runella sp.
TTTAAATCCCCCGTTTTCGGATTTTTAACAAGCCACACCGAAGGACGATACAAAGTGGCTTCGTCGAGGTAAGTGCCAAAAGTCTTTTTATCTTTGCCCAAAATCAGCGACCAGAAATCATGATTGACATCTAAGCGTTTGACCTCAATCATAGGGCGGCCTTGGCGGTCAAGAATCTTTACATCTTCGAGCGAAACGGCATTGAACCACTTGATATTAACTCGCCCAATACTCGTAGGATGTTGAAGCTCGACGGAAGCACGTTTGGTAATATATTCTACAAGGGAAGTCTGTATCAGAGGAAATTGTACACTCAGACTTATCATCTCTGCCAGTAGGATTACTACCACAAAGAGAATAAATAGCGTGTTACCAATATACCAGAGAATACGTTTCATAGGCCGTATTGTGGGTTAAAGGTTTTAATGGTATTTACATCAAACCCTTAACAGACAACAATTAACGTAATTTTAAAACAAATGACAACTATTTTAGCGATAGAATCTTCTTGCGACGAAACCTCGGCGGCCGTTATCTCTAACGGCAAAATCCGCTCCAACATTGTAGCGACGCAAGTGATTCACGAAAAATACGGGGGCGTAGTTCCCGAATTGGCCTCACGTGCGCATCAGCAGCATATAGTACCGGTAGTGGAAAAAGCCCTTCAAGAGGCAAAAGTAAGCAAAAAAGACCTAAATGCCATTGCTTTTACACGTGGCCCTGGTTTATTGGGGGCTTTATTGGTGGGGGCGTCGTTTGCCAAAGCCATGGCCTTGGGGTTAGATATTCCGCTGATTGAAGTCCACCACATGCACGCCCATGTACTGGCACATTTTATTGAAGAACCTGCGCCCGCCTTCCCATTTCTGTGCCTCACCGTCAGCGGTGGACATACACAAATTGTGTTGGTGAAAAGTGCATTGGAGATGGAAATTATTGGTGAAACCCAAGACGATGCCGTCGGAGAAGCGTTTGATAAAACGGCTAAACTCCTTAATCTGCCTTATCCCGGAGGACCTTTGGTAGATAAATACGCACAACAGGGAAATCCTCTGGCATTTACGTTTCCTCTTTCAGAGATGCCGGAATTGAATTTTTCTTTCAGCGGTATCAAAACAGCGATTTTGTATTTTTTGCAAGATAAAACGAGAAAAAATCCGCAGTTTATCGAGGAAAATCTGGCCGATATTTGTGCGAGTGTGCAGTTTACGTTGATAAAAATGCTCCTTCAAAAACTCCGTAAAGCAGCAAAGCAAACGGGTATCTCCGAAATTGCCATTGCAGGAGGCGTATCGGCCAATTCGGGACTTAGAAAAACGCTGTTGGAAATGGGCGAAACAGAGCAGTGGAATGTATATATCCCGCGCTTTGAATACTGCACCGATAACGCCGCGATGATCGCGATGGCCGCACATTTCAAGTACGAAAAAGGAGACTTTTGCGAACAAACTGTGAGCCCTATGCCGAGAATGGTTTTTTAAAAATAGCCGTACGATAAATTTTTGAATCAGTTACAACGTTTTGATAGTAGTAAGCGCATTTATTTACAAAAAAATTGCTTAGTTTTATTCCCCCTTATTTACTGTCTTAACCTTTTATAATTGATGCAAACGTGTACGTGGCGTGTGATAATCATCTCGCTGTTGGTAGCGGTGGTGAATGTTGATGGATGGGCAGCCCACATCTTTGGTGGAGATTTTAGTATGACAGCTCTTGCTACTCAGGGTCGTTATCAATTGGTTTTGAATGTCTATGCTGATGCTAATACGCTGCAATCTGGTAATAATGACCAAAATCTTGATGTACATATTTTTCGTAAGAGAGATAATGCCTATATGGCTACTTTCATTCTTCAACAGCAGACAAATATTTCTATTGTTTATCAAAATGAGGCTTGCGCAGGTAGTCAGGGACTTAGAACCGTTGAATTACGATATATAAGGGAAGTTGTGTTGAATCCTGCAACCTACAATGACCCTCAAGGGTACTATGTCGTATGGGAACGCTGCTGCCGAACCGATGGGGTGGACAATCTTCAAAACAGAGGACAAAATGTGGGGATGGTATTTACCTTTGAGTTTCCTCCTCTTTCAGTCAATGGTCAGTTCTTTCGCAATTCATCACCTGATTTTGGCACACCTAACGGAGATTACATTTGTATCAATAAGCCATTTAATATGAGTATGAAGGCCACCGATGCCGATGGCGACGAACTTCGATATTCATTGGTTATCCCCTTGCAAGGCCATACTACCAATATAAATACGGGTGGAAGTCCTGCTACCTCAAGAGCTCCTTTTCCCGAAGTTACGTGGGCGGCTGGCTATGGTTTAAACAACATCATTCCTGGAAACCCTGCCTTGTCCATAGACCCAAGAACAGGGATGCTGACCGTAACGGCAAATCAACTCGGGCGTTATGCTTTTGCTGTACTGGTAGAAGAATACCGAAATGGTGTCAAAATTGGTTTGGTGAGGCGCGATTTTCAGCTCAAAGTGATTGATTGCGGCAATACTCCACCACCTGCACCTACTGTTTTTGCAGGTACTAATACAACTCAACCAGCTACCACAGTCGAGCTTTGTGAGGGAAGTGCGGTAAACCTGACCTTTACTCCTTTGACAGATATTTCGTACCAATGGAAAAAAGATGGCGTAAATCTTCCAAATGAAAAAAACAATACCCTAAGAGTAACTCAGTTGGGGGAATATCGAGTTTCGGCAAGCTTTGCCAGAACATGTGCGATTGATACGGTTTCTCAGTTAGTGAAAGTGGTGGCTGGTCGAGGGCCTACTGCGCGACTAAACCCTTCTGATACTGTTCGTATTTGTAATGGCGATACGGCAGTTCTTCAAGCTACACAGGGAGCCACATTTCGATATGAATGGTTTCGCAATGGGATTTCTATTCCAAACGAAACAAAAAATAGCCTATCCACAAGGCAACAGGGTACATACATAGTCTCGGTAAGTGACCCGACCGTTGCCTGCCCCACTCGTGACACCGTGATAGTAGCTGCCCGCGCCACGCCTAATAAACCACCCTTGACTGCCTCTAAATCTCTACTTTGTTTGCGCGATTCAGTCAAATTAGAAACCGAATTGCAAGCAGGGTTTTCGATAGAATGGCTTAGAGGAAATCAGGTACTGGCGAAAGACCAAAAAGTTTTTTATGCCAAACAAGACGGTGCCTATCGGGTTAGGATTTACCAAGGAAGTTGCGTAGCATTTTCTGATTCCATTCGTATAACTCAGGCTACTTCTAATGCGATTGTTTTCGATTCATTAAGAGCGGTCTGTTACCATGATTCGCTCCGAATTCCCCTAAATGCTACGCCAGCAAGTGGGAAGTTTATAGGAAATGGGGTTGAAAACAATACTATTGATGTACAAAAAGCAGGTGTTGGGCGTCATGCCATACGTTATGAAATCCAATTGAATGGGGGATGTATAGTAGAACAA
>JBDHXS010000700.1:0-3455 GCA_039810845.1 Runella sp.
TCAAAAGACAAAACGTAATGTCCTTTCTGAAACTTCGTGCCTCATGGGGAAACCTGGGCAACGAGCGCATCGGGAACTATCCGTCGGTGGGTATCATGAGTTTTGGCAATGCGCTCTTTTACCAAAACAACGTAGCCGTAGCCCAGCAGACCGCCGCCCAAGTGCAATATGCCATCCAGAATATTTCGTGGGAGAAAACATCCTCTATTGATGTCGGCTTGGACGCTTATTTCCTAAAAAATCGTTTACGCTTCACGGCCGATGCCTATTACAAACAAACCAAAGACATGTTGTTGGCCTTGCAGATTCCGATTTTTGTAGGATTTGAAAACCCTAACCAAAATACGGGCACCATGACGACCAAAGGCATTGATTTGGATTTGGGCTGGACCGACAACATCGGCAAACTACGTTACTCAGCATCTTTCAACTTATCACAGTTTAAATCTGTCATGGGCGATTTGGGTGGAACTGAGTTTATCGGCGACCGCATCCGAAAATTAGGAAGCCAATTTGACGAGTGGTACGGCTACCGTTCGGAAGGGATTTACCAAACCCAAGAAGACGTCAATAATTCTCCCAAAATCAACGCAAATGTCAAAGTTGGCGACATGAAATACACCGACATCAGCGGCCCGAATGGCGTACCTGACGGCAAAATTTCGCCAGAGTATGACCGCGTTTTATTGGGCAACTCACAACCACAATGGATGTACGGCGGAAATTTTAAGTTAGACTACAGCGGATTTGATTTGGGAGTAACCTTTCAGGGCATTGGCTACCAAAATACGTCGCTACTACCTTATACCGACTACAACGCCGAAAACTGGGGTGTGTTCCCTGTGTATTTGGACGGAAGTACTTGGAGCATGAACAATACTACCGACCAAAACCTTGCGGCCAAATACCCAAGATTTACCGAAACCAACAAGGGTTTGAACCGCGCTATGTCTGATTTCTGGTTATTCAATGGTGGTTATTTTCGTTTGAAAAACATCACGTTGGGCTACACCATTCCACAACGGATTTCGCGCAAAATTCTCTCGAACAACATTCGGGTGTATCTCAATGCAACCGACGTATTTTCACTCAACAAATACCCAAAAGGTTGGGATCCTGAAGGAATGGGAATCGTAACAACTGTGTTGGGCGGCTTTACCATTGGCTTTTAATGTAACCATTTTGACTTTCCATGAAAAAGAACATATACATCGCAGTCTTTAGCTTCCTATTGTTAGCTTCCTGCCAAAACTCCCTCGACCTTTATCCCTTGGCTGAACCCTCCGCCGAAAAGTGGTACTCTAACGAAACCGAAATCCAACTAGCCCTCAATGACCTCTACCGCATTGAATTTTGGCAGTGGGATGAAGATGGTACAAGCGTTAATTATCTTTCAGACGATGGTTTTTATCGGCAAACCCTTACACCTATTAAAGCTGGAACCGTGACGAGCCAATGGGCGTTTTCGACCGCACTTTGGCGCAATTCTTACAAGGCTATAGCTCGGGCAAATAGAGCAATTGTAGCCCTAAATAGCGCCGAAACCAAAGCCAAGGTAAGTCAGGCAAAATTAGATGTTTATTTGGCAGAAGCACGGCTTCATCGGGCAGGGCAGTATGCTAAGTTGGTCAATAAGTTTGGTGATGTGGTTTACAGCGACAACGTTGTCAGTATTGAAGAGGCTTATACCAAAGGCCGTACCGACAAAAAAACGGTGATGACCAAAATCTACGAAGACTTTGATTTTGCCATTGCCAATTTGCCCACGAGTTATGCCGCTTCGGCAGTAAAGCGAGCTACAAAAGGCGTTGCATTGGCTTTGAAAGCGCGTTTTGCCCTTTACGAAAAAGACTACAAAACGGCCAGCGACGCCGCCAAAGCGTGCATCGATTTGAACCAATACGTGTTACATTCGGACTATGCCAATTTGTTTTTGCAGAGTACCAAAAACTCCAAAGAAATCATTTTCTCCATTCCCCGTTCATTGGAACTGAAAGTAACTACAGGGCCAACTTCCGATATAATCAGTCGTACTTCGGGGGGCTTTGCGGCGGCTAACCCAACCTGGGATTTGTTTTGTTCGTACCTCTGTACAGACGGTAAAACAATTGACAAATCGCCACTTTACGACCCCAAAAACCCATTCAAAAACCGTGACCCTCGCTGTACGGCCACCATCGTAGAGTTTGGCCAACCCCACTTAGGATTTATTTATGATCCCCACCCAAATACCCTTCAAGTGACACGTATCAGCACCAACACCAAGGTAACCAACAACGATAACCGTGCTAATGCGCAATTTGCATCATTTAATGGCTTGGTTTGGAAAAAAGGCGTTGACGATTCGTGGTTGCTCAATGGCCGATTGATTGATCCTGAGCAGATTATCGTCCGCTATGCCGACGTGCTGTTGATGTACGCTGAAGCCAAAATTGAACAAAATCAAATTGACAAATCGGTCTTAGACGCCATCAATTCTGTACGGGCAAGGGCCTATAAAGTAGCACTTACCGCTACGGCCTCCTACCCTGCTATCACTACCACCAATCAAGCCGAATTGCGCCGCGAACTGCGCATGGAACGCCGCATGGAGTTGGCTTTTGAAGGTTTACGCTACATGGATATTCTTCGCTGGGGGATTGCGGGAAAAGTGCTTAACAGACCCATTTACGGTATGCTCGACCCTGTTGACTTGCGCACCAAAGTCGTTGACAAAAATCTATGGTTTTTCCCTGGAACTCCCAAAATCGACGAAGATGGCACGCCCGATTTTAGCGAAATGGCAAAAACAGGGCTGATCAAAAACTTGGTTCCTACGACATGGAACGACCGCCAGTATTTGTGGCCCATCCCCACTGCCGAAATCCAAATCAACCCTAACATGAAACAAAACGAGGGGTATTAGTAGAAACGTTATTTATTTTTTGATTAAACTTCATTTTACCATGCATAAAATACCATTAAAATGGTTGGTAACAAGCGTCATTATTGGCTTGAAACTAACCACCCAGACTTCCTACGCCCAACCAAAAACATCTTTCCGACAAATCAGCGGCATATATCCACACCTTGCTTATTATAACAACGAAGGCGAATGCGGCACGGGCGCAGTAGTCCCTTGGGCTGGAAAGCTCTGGGTCATTACGTACGGGCCGCACTTGCCCAACGGCTCGTCGGACAAACTTTACGAAATCACGCCAGATTTGCACGAAACCATTCGTTCGGAAAGCATCGGTGGAACACCCGCCAATCGCATGGTTCATGCCGAAAGTAAGCAGTTATTTATTGGCCCGTATGCCATTGCCGACAACGGAAAAGTCAGAACCATTCCTTATACCCAAATGCCTGGCCGTCATACGGGTAATGCGCGACACTTGACCGACCCCGCCCACAAGATTTACTACGGTACGATGGAAGAAGGATTTTATGAAGTGGATGTAAACACCTTAGAATCA
>JBDHXS010000701.1:0-3439 GCA_039810845.1 Runella sp.
ACTCATTTTACAATTGAGTTCTGGGTTGAGCTTCGACTCCCTTTATGTCTTGTTCGCGAGCTTCTTCTTTAGTCCAAGCTTTGCGCAAATAACGATTATTCATATTTTCTGCCAACAAATCTTTACCCCAAATGACTTGATCCCGTTCGGTAAATACAGGGACAAATTCATCGTGACGAAGATAAATAGCTTGTTTAGGGCATGCTTCTTCACACAAACCACAAAATATACAACGCAACATATTAATTTCATAAACAGCTGCGTATTTCTCTTCACGATATAAGGTTTCTTCCCCCTTTTGGCGTTCTGCGGCTACCATTGAAATTGCCTCAGCAGGGCAAGCCACTGCGCAAAGCCCACAAGCAGTGCAACGCTCGCGCCCTTGCTCATCACGTTTTAGCACATGACGTCCACGAAACACGGGGCCCAGATTTATCTTTACATCTGGATATTGTAACGTGACTTTTTTCTGGAAAAAGTGCTTTATCGTAATACCTAGGCCTGTGGCAATTGCGGGTAGATATATCCGCTCGGCAAAGGTCATTTGCTTATTACTTACTTGTTTTGAACGATTCGTGAGTTGCATAATTCATAGAAGCCCCCCAACCCCCGATGGGAGGATTTTAAAGTAAGCCCCCCTTCGGGGTTGGGGCTTTTATTTCAAAAATGACATTACTAATGGTTTTAAGAATAAAACTGCTCCGCCTGTAAGAACAATGTTAAGCATTGCTAAAGGAATAAGACCTTTCCAACCAAGATTCATTAACTGATCATAGCGGAAACGCGGCAATGTCCAGCGTACCCACATATAAAAGAATACAAAAAACAGTGATTTGCCAAAAAATACAGCTGTTCCAATCAAAGTAGCGACATTGTGTCCTGCAATATCCCCCATTGCTCCTGTAAGTTGAGCCTGAACCCAATCCATACCTGGATAATTGTATCCACCAAAGTACAAACTCGAAATCATGGCCGATGATACAAACATATTGATATATTCTGCAAAAAGATAAAATCCTAATTTCATAGAACTATACTCCGTATGATATCCACCTACTAATTCTGTTTCACATTCGGGTAAATCGAATGGAGTTCGATTACATTCAGCAAAAGAGCAAGTGATGAAAATGATAAAACCGAGTGGTTGGTAAAAAATATTCCAGTTACCACCATGTTGCTGCTCCACAATATGCCGAATAGAAAGAGAACCAGTCATCATCAAAATAGCGATAATAGCCAATCCCATTGATATTTCGTAGCTAATATTTTGCGACGCAGCTCGAATAGCCCCCAATAAAGAAAATTTGTTATTGGAAGCCCAGCCTCCGACCATTACCCCATAAACGCCTAATGAAACAAGGCCAAATACATACAGAACACCAATATTTACATCAATGGCTTGAACAGGCACATCCCATACTTTGTCAGGTGCAGAAGCGTATTTAATACTATCGCCAAAAGGGATAACCGCACTTGTCATTAAAGCGGTTAGCATCGAAAGGCAAGGGCCAAGAATAAAGAGCCACTTGCTCGATTGAGCAGGAATAAAATCCTCTTTAAAAAACATCTTTACGGCATCAGCAATAGGTTGTAGCAATCCAAGTGGCCCAGCCCGGTTAGGACCGATACGATCTTGCATAAAAGCCGCTACTTTGCGCTCTGCGTAAGTAGAATAGGTGGCAATCAATAGCGTAATTGCGAAAATCAACAAGATGATGATTGCCTTGATAATCAAAGCTACGTCAAGTGAGATAGTCATAGGATTTTAGTTATTCTCCGCCAATGAACGCTGATTGGCTTTCATATTATTTTCTTTGCTCAATTCCCGAATTGTATTATTGTCAGTAATATAAGGTCGCGAATCATCTATTTCTTTGTATTGTGCTGCTGCTACTTTCAAACCAAATTCAGGTTTTTTACTATCTGATCGGTATTTATTAGCCATAATTACTGAGTGACGAGCTACTTTCATTGGACCTTCAATTATCCAATCACTTGTTTTCTTACGCTCAAAACGGCAGGTATTACAAATAAACGCTGTAACTTCACCCCATTCATTTTTACGAGCAGTCACACGAATCACCTCATCACCCCGATACCACAATGTTACTTTACCGCTACATTTTTCACAATCACAATGCGCTTCTACAGGTTTAGTAAACCACACACGGTTTTTGAAACGGTATGTTTTATCGGTCAATGCACCTACAGGGCAAACATCTATCACATTTCCTGAAAAATCGTTATCAATCGCTTTCTCAATGTAAGTACTAATTTCGGCATGATCTCCCCGATTTAGTACTCCATGAACACGTTTATTAGTAATCTGGTCTGCAGTATATACACAACGATAGCACAATACGCAACGCGTCATGTGCAATTGGATATAAGGCCCAATGTCTTGTTTATCAAATGTACGACGTTCTTCTTCATAGCGAGTTTTGACTCGCCCATGCTCAAACGCAAAATCTTGTAAATGACATTCTCCTGCTTGGTCACAAACAGGACAATCGAGTGGATGATTAATTAACAAAAATTCGACAATCCCTTTTCTTGCTTCCAAAACGGCCTCATTGGTTGTATTTTCTACAACCATCCCATCTTGTACAGTTGTAATGCAAGAGGGTACCAATTTAGGCATCGGACGTGGGTCTTTGGCCGAACCAGCGGTCACTTTCACTAAACATGCACGGCATTTCCCCCCAGAACCTTTAAGAGGTTCATAATAGCACATGGCAGGTGGCGCAAGATGCCTTTTGCTATTATCGGCTTCAGCTATTTTACGAGCTGCCTGCATGATGGTCGTTCCCGGCGGCACTTCGATTTCGATACCATCAAAAGTTATTTTGAATAATTGCGGTGCAGTAGTTTCCATTTATTATTCTTCCAGTTCGTAATTAAACCTACATTATTACACTAACTCCATTTCTCCCCGATATACAGCCCCTGGCTGTGTTGCTTCATACGGATGTGTGATATGCCATTCAAATTCGGCGCGAAAATGACGGATAGCTGAAGCAATCGGCCAAGCAGCAGCATCACCGAGTGGGCAAATTGTATTCCCTTCTATTTTTTTCGCTACATCCACCAGCAAATCAATATCACGCATGTTTCCTTTTCCCGTTTCGATACGCTCCAAAACCTTGTCCATCCAGCCTGTACCTTCGCGACAGGGCGAACACTGTCCGCACGATTCATGATGATAAAAACGGGCAAATGTCCATGTATTACGAACAACACAGGCTGTTTCGTCCATAGCAATAAAGCCTCCTGAGCCGAGCATTGTTCCTGTGGCAAAACCACCATCAGAGAGAGACTCGTAGGTCATCAGTCGCTTATCGCCATTAGGAAGATTAAGAATCAGTTTTGCGGGCAAAATAGGTACAGATGAACCTCCTGCAATCACAGCCTTGAGGTGATGACCAGGGCGAATACCTCC
>JBDHXS010000702.1:0-3424 GCA_039810845.1 Runella sp.
TCGCTCCTCGACAAGGTGTGTTTGGAATGGATGATTTGCTGGGGGAAGAGTAGTTCAGACTCCTTGCTAAAAATCCACTTAAAATCTATTCAAAATCAATAAGTATAAAAATGTCACAACCCAAACCTAAAAAATCTGCCTTTAGAGAGTGGCTTGATTCCGTTGTATTTGCCGTAGTAGCAGCTACTTTTATTCGGTGGTTGCTTTTAGAAGCCTACACCATTCCGTCGTCATCTATGGAAAAAAGCCTCCTCATCGGTGATTTCCTTTTTGTAAGTAAACTCCATTACGGGGCGCGTACGCCAGGTACTCCTTTGCAGGTTCCTCTTACCCACCAAACGATTTGGGGCACAAATATCCCATCGTTCTCAACTTTGATTCAACTTCCTATGTTCCGCCTGCCAGGTTTTACGGATGTAAAACGTAACGATGTAGTTGTATTCAATTACCCTGGCGATCCCGATGAACCATTTGAAGATCCTTTGCAAGGCAATGGGGGCTACAAAGCTTTCCCTGTGGATTTACGTACCAACTTTATCAAACGCTGCATTGCGGTAGCAGGCGATGTAGTAGAAATAAAAAAAGCAGTGGTGTATGTCAACGGGAAAGAAGGAGAAATCCCTCCTAAAGCTCAGTTTTATTACCGCTTAGAATCCAATGACTTACTGGATGACCGCTTCTTTGAAAATGAAGATATTCAAGACTACGGCTCTTATCCTGCTGATTCGCTCAGACCTAATAAGTTTTTGTACCAAATCCGTACTACACCACAGATTGTGGAAGATTTAAAAAAGCACAGCTTTATTCGTGCTGTAACGCACGAAAGCCGCTATGACGCTACGACGCCTGAAATGGGGCTTTTTCCCGCTACCGCAAAACAAAACCCTGATTTTTGGGGACCTATTCAAGTACCCAAAACAGGCATGACGATTCAGTTAGATTCAGCTAATATTGCCAAGTACGGCCACGTTATCAAATATTTTGACCACAACGATGCCGACAAAGTAGTGATTGCAAAAGGCAAAGTTTCGATTGATGGAAAAGCTGTTACGAGCTATACGTTCAAACAAGACTATTACTTTATGATGGGTGACAACCGCTACGAATCAGCGGACTCGCGCTTCTGGGGCTTTGTTCCCGCTGATCATATTGTGGGAAAAGCCGTCTTCATCTGGATGTCAATTGATCCCAATCCAAAATCTATCTTGAACAAAATTCGTTGGAATCGTTTGTTTAGATTGATTGACTAAGTCTCTCAAAATTTTAGAAAAAAGCGGCTTTAAGCCGCTTTTTTTATCCAATATCATTTTCAAAATGATAGAAATTGACGAATAAATGTACAAAAATGGCATCTACTTGTTATTGTGGCTCAGATCTTAGGTTTGAAGATTGTTGTGGGGAAATCATCGCTGGAAAACGAAGAGCAGAAACAGCTTTAGAACTGATGAAATCGCGTTACTCGGCCTATTGTTTAGTGGAAAGCGATTATTTAATCGCAACTACCCACATTTCCAAACGTTGGCATTTTGACAAGGCAGCGATTGAACAATGGGCAAAAGAGTCCGAATGGAAAGGACTAAAAATCATTTCAATCCACAAAGGCACAAAAGAAGACATGCATGGTGAGGTATCGTTCCAGGCATTTTTTGGAGATGAAGCAAAAAAAAGTCATATTCACTACGAACATTCGCTTTTTGTAAAAGAACAAAACCAATGGTTTTATCTTTCGGGAAAAATAATAGCTATCCAGCGCAATGAAAACTGTCCCTGTGGAAGTGGTAAGAAATACAAAAAATGCTGTGGGAGCTAACCCTCACCAAAGCTGTATCAGACTACCTCTATCTTCCTCATTAGAAATTTGCAAATATCGGTCAATTTCCTGTTGTAAATCTTCCACGTGCGAAATAACACCCACCACGCGGTTTTCTTTACGTAGCGATTTGAGGGTATCAAATACCGTTTGCAACGATTCTTTGTCTAACGACCCAAAGCCTTCGTCCAAAAAGAAAAAGTTTTCTTGGGCGGCGATTTGGGCGTTTACGTTGTCGGCCAATGCCAATGCCAACGACAATGCCGCCTGAAACTTTTGTCCCCCTGATAAGGTATTCAAAGCCCGCATACGACCATCATTGAGCAAATCGCGCACCTGAAAATTATTGGATTCGTTTACCTCTAATCGCAGTTGCTGTCGCGTCATGCGGTGAAAACGGTCGTTGGCTTGATTGCACAAGTTTTGTAAATAAACCGACGACACATAATTTACAAAACCACTCGCTTTGAAGAGTTTTTCGAGTGTTTTGAGGTCGGCTTGTCTGAGTTCGAGTTTAGCTTTTTGTTCGAGGAGTTCGGCTTGTTTTTGGAGTTGTTGGGCTTGCGTTTTTTCCAAATCTACCAATCGGCCTTGCTCACGCGTCCATTTCTCGATGGTTTGTTGGTGTTCGTCAATGTCTTTCAAAAGTTGCGCATACCGCTCTGCATCAAGGGTTTGTTCTTTGGTAGCTTGCTGTAAATCTTCTCGTTCTTTGCGGAAAGCAAACAGTTTTTTATCAAACTCTGCAATGATTTCACGTTCTTGGGCCAGGTTCAATTGCCACCCCAACACCGCCAAAACACTTGTTTCGGATTCGTATTGGTGGGTTTTCAGGGCGTCAGCAATGCGGTCTTCCGATTGCTTCAAATCGGTTTGGAGGTTTTCAAGGTTGGTTTTTAGGGTGGTTAGCTGCCCCGTTAAAGGTCCAATTTCTTGCTGCTGCTGCCTGATTTTTTTGTCCAACTCCTCATATTGTAGCACCAAATTTTGTAATTCTTGGGCTTGTTTTTCCACTTGGTTTTCGAGTACACTCACCTCTTCTCCCTCAAAACGGGCCGTCTCTAACACCTTCAACTGACTGATTGATTGCTGAATAGCCCCATCAAAACCTGCTATTTTTTTTTCAAACTCCTCAATGGGTTTTTCAAATTTTTCTTTCAGTTCAGTCTCTTCTTTCTGAATCGTTTGCTCCTCATTATCAAGCTGTTTCTCCAACGTTCCCAACTGCTCTTGGGTTACTTTAGCCTGCCCGAGTGCCAAATCTACGGGTTTGCGGTCGGTGTTGTCGAAAGTGGGCCAAATAAACTGGGTTTCGTGCAGGCGAATCTCCTCCGTTTTTTTGTCCCAAGTTTGTTTGACTTCTTGTTTTTGGGATTGAATCAAAGCGAGGTCTTTTTCTACCGTTCGGAGTTGTTTTTCTAACTGCCCCAATGTATGCGAAGCCGTATTTTTGAGTTGCTCTTGACGTTGTTGCAACTGACGAATCACTACGTTAAAATCAGTTTCGGCAGCCAAAATATGGGGATGATTCACCGCTCCACAAAGCGGGCAAGGTTCGCCCTCTTGCAACGTACCCGCGTATTGTTGTAAAGCCTTTTGGGTATTGAGGTGCAA
>JBDHXS010000703.1:0-3421 GCA_039810845.1 Runella sp.
CCCCTTTGATTTTGCTGTACAGTAGTAGTGGGTTGCGGGTAAATACCGAAATACTGGCTTTTGAAAAATACTTGCCGAGCATGCGTTTGGGAAAAGTATAACCCAAGGCTACTTCGCGAAGCTTGACGTAGGTTTGGTCAAACACCCAGTAATCGTGCAAGCCAAAGAGGTAGTACTCGTAAAAATCTTGGGTTTCGAGGCGAGTGGTGTTAGGCTTTCCATCTTCGGTGACGGCATCAATCAAAATACCGCCCCCCTTAGCAACAGGGTCGCGCTTGGGATTGCCAAGTTCGTTAAGTCCTGCGGTTTCTGCTGCTAAACCCGAATACGCATTAAACATTCGAGTTACTGAAAAAAACTTGCCTCCCACAATAAAGTCCATGCTGGTACGAAGCGACCAGTTTTTGTAGGTAAAGTTATTTTGAAGCCCTCCTTTAAATAGGGGAAGCACAGAACCTAAGGTTTCATTTTCATCGAATAAATAAAAACCATCGTCGCCTACTACCCGTTTACCATCCAATGTTTTGATTTTACGCCCCGAAAATAACCCCCAATCCTCACCTTCACGGGCATTGATGGTCAGTCCGCGCCAAGTATAACCCATTTCGTAGTTGGTTAACCCAGGATAGAGTTCTACCACTTTGGAGCGACTACGGTCTAAGTTGAGATCCATGTCCCAATTGAAGCCATTGGTAGAGCGAATCGGATTGGCATTGATGTGCAGTTCAAGCCCATTGGTGGTGATAATTCCTGCGTTAATCAAGGCGTTGCTGTAGCCACTGGTAGTTGAAACTGGCAATGGGATAATCTGGTTAGTATTTTTTTGATTATAGGCCGAAAACTCCAAGCCTATCCGATTTTTGAACAAGCGCAAGTCTATTCCTCCTTCCAAAGAAGACGATTTACCAGGTTTTAGCTCCGTATTAGGTAACGTTGAAGGTACATACATAGTAGGTGTGCTGCCGTAGGGAGTGCCATTTGCGTAGGTAATGCCGGTTTGGTAAGGAGCAGCGGCGGAGCCTACCACTGCATAACTACCCCGAAGTTTGGCAAAGGTCAAGATTTCATTTTTTGGCAAAAATTCACTTAGGATAATGCCTGTACCGATAGAGCCGTAGAGGTACGAGTTGTGCTGACGAGGAAGCGTAGAAGCCCAATCGTTGCGTAGCGAAGCATCTAAATAGATACGGTCGCGGTAGCCCACACTGGCGTTGCCAAAGAAACTCCGAACTTTTCGTTGGCTAATCGAATTGCTTACACTTGGGCGGTCTTTGGAAGCGCCAATATTGTAAAAACCGGGGGTAGTCAAACCGCCCACCGTGGCTTGATACATACTTTCAGAGCGATTTTGGCGAATATTCCCTCCGCCGCTCACGTTGAGCGATAGGTTGTCGTTGGCTTTGGCATAAGTCAGTAAAGCTTCGTAGTTGCTTTCCAAAGAATTGCTGGAGTTGGTTGCAAAGCCTCCCAAGCCACCTTGCCCCAGTGTTCCGGCGGCTACTCGCCCATCGGCAGTATTTTGCCCAATATCGCGCCGGGCAGTTAGTCGAGCGGTCAGGTTTTTAGTAATGGCGTAATTGAGTCCCACACTCCCAAAAACGCGGTTGTTGCGTTGGGTATTGGTGTTTTCGTACATCTGGGTAAACGGACTGTCCCAATACTTAGGGTGGGTATCTTCGGGACCACCGATGTTCCAACTCCGAAACGACCCATCGGGATTTTTGTAGTTGCGGATGTCATCCATATTGAGTTGTCGCTGAAACCACTGGTTAAACGACCCTATGGTTTGGTTTTGCCCTCCCAATATTGTTCCACTTCCACCGTAATTATCGGCAGGAATATTAGTGCCAGTGGTGGTTGAGTAATTGATGGTTACATCCGTAGTAAGTTTTCCGAAAGTCATGTTGCTTTTGGCGGTGATAAAATCACGGGTTTGTTTGGAATTTGGGATAATTCCTCCGTTGGCAACGTGCGTATAAACCAAGCGGGTAGCATAGTTTTCGCCAGATTTTCCAAACGATACACTGGTGTTGTTGCTAATGGGTGTTTCAAAAAAATCGCGCACATTGTTGGGATGGGCTTCAAAAGGAGTCAATTGTCCAAACTCAGGCCCAGGTTGCCACGACCAAGCCGAACGGTGTAGTGTTCCGTCCATGCGAGGACCCCAACTTTCGTCGGCGGCATAAGTCAAGATTTTATGGCCATTAAAACTCTTCCAACTGGCTGGATGAATATCAGGGTCAAAGGCGAATGTTTCCCAATCTTGCGAATACCCCCCGCCGTATTCGTTTTGATACTTGGGCAAAAGTCCGACCATATCGAGTGTGCTACTGTGGTTGATTTCAATCTGGCTGTCACCTTTTTTTGCTTTTTTAGTTACAATTTCTACAACTCCCCCTGCGGCACGCTCGCCGTACAAAGCCGTAGCGGCGGGGCCTTTCAGTACAGAGAGGCGTTCTACGTCGTCCATGTTGACAAACTGAATACTGGTAGGAGTGCCGTCCACTACATACAGTGGCGAGCTCCCATTGAGGGCATTAACCCCGCGAATTCTCATAGTAGGTGTTCCAAATTTGGCCCCTGATTGGCTGAGTATTTGTACCCCAGCTATTTTTCCTGCCAAAGCGTTCACTACGTTGGGGTCGCGTGCTACGGTGAGTTTATCGCCTTTGATTTCTTGCACTGTAAAAGGCAAGGCTTTTTTCTCTCTCGAAATACCCAAGGCTGTCACTACCAACTCATTGAGCATGAGTACATCTGGCTCCAGCGTTAAGTTAATAACCGACTGATTACCAACGGTTACCTCATTGGTGCGAAAACCCACGAACGAAAAAATAAGCACATCATTGGCATTGGCGCGAATCGAAAAGGCACCTTGGGAGTCGGTGACAACACCTCTTTGTGTGCCTTTGATGAGTACGCTGGCAGCGGGCAACACCGACCCGTCTTCGGCAGATAGTACAGTACCTGTGATGGTACGCTCTTGTGCTATTGTCACTGCTCGTATCAGTGTCAATAATAGTAGGATGAGTAGGGATTTTTTCATACAATTTTAGCTTGATAAAACTTTGTTTTTTATGCCTCTTTGGCTAAGACAAAATTGCAGTATGTACTCTGGAGAAGAAATGACGGTTTGCCGTGATTTTATTTAACGGTTTGCCGTGATTTTTGAAAAATCCTATCTTTGTATAGCCCTCGGCAGATGATTTTCTGATCAAAGACACATTCACGAATGAGGTTTCTTATATGTCTTACTATTGCCCTTGAGTGTATTGGCGCAGCGTCCTGACACGGTTCGGTCGTATCCTGTTAATTTTCTTCAGGGTATGATGCTGGGCGATACCAACTACCAAGATGCTTATATGATTGCTGAGTTAGGAAAAATACAATTGGAGAGATATTCAAAAGAACTCAGACAGCA
>JBDHXS010000704.1:0-3421 GCA_039810845.1 Runella sp.
TAAAAACCAAACTAAATCGTATGCGTAAAATTCTACTAGCAAGCATTAGCTTGTTATTGGCTGTTTGTGTTCAGCTTCGGGCACAAGAGCGAACCGTCACTGGAACTGTAACCAGCAGTGAAGATAATTCACCACTGCCAGGGGTCAGTATTGTTGTGAAAGGTACCAGTCGCGGCACTACTTCCGATGGCCAGGGTAAATTTACTATTTCTGTGGCTAATGGAGCCCATTTACTTTTAAGTTTTGTCGGTTTTAAGGCCGAAGACGTGACGGTCAACGGCCGTTCGACGATTTCGGTGTCTATGCAACCTGACGCCCAACAGCTTCAGGAAGCGATTGTAGTGGGCTACGGTACTTCATTGAAAAAGAAAGAAACCACGGGAGCTACCTCCAGTGTGAAAGGTCGCGACATTGAAAACTTGCCTTTACAGAGTTTCGACCGTGCCCTTCAAGGTCGTTCGGCTGGGGTGCAGGTCTTATCTAACAGCGGCACACCTGGCGGTGCGGTTACTGTAAGGGTGCGTGGTACGGGTTCAATATCTGCTGGTAATGACCCGCTTTATGTCGTGGACGGTGTACAGATGAATACCCGCAACGATGGAGGAGGTATCGTAAATACCAACCCGCTTTCGTTTCTGAATCCAAACGATATTGAGTCTATTGACATTCTGAAAGATGCTGCTACTGCGGCTATTTACGGAGCGCAGGCGGCCAATGGCGTGGTGTTGGTAACTACTAAAAAGGGAAAAGCTGGCGCTAAAACCCGTATTGATTTTAACTACTACCACGGGGTAGTGGAGCCAGTACCGTTGCTCAAAGTAATGAATACCCAAGAGTATATTACTGTTCGTCAAGAAGCATTGGCCACTACACGTCCTACTACCTCCGCTACTGACATTCGTCGTTTAGCCCTGACTGGTCTGTCTTTCAGTCCAGATTTGTCAGATGCCGACATTGCTGCTCTACCCACCTACGATTGGCAAAGCGAAGCTTATCGCAATGGCAAGATTGATAATTACGAAATTTCGATGCAAGGCGGAAACGACAAAACAACGTTTTATCTATCAGGCAACTACAACAAACAGGATGCCAGTTTGATTAATATTGATTTCAGTCGCTTGTCAAGTAAATTCAACATTAATCATAAAATCAACAAAAAGATTTCGGTTGAGGCGGGAATTAATCTCAGCAATACCCAACAGCGTGGCCCTTATGGGGGAGCCGATGGTACTACTGCTTTTGGGGCAGCGCAATATTCCGCACCAATCCTATTGCCTTTCAATCCAATTTATAACGCTTCGGGTGTTTTTTTTGGAATGCCAGGATCAGCTGAGTCCATCGTCGGTGATTTGAACCACAATGTCATTGCAAGTTCTTCTTATATCCGCCGTTCTGGCTCGACCAAACAGTTGGTAGGCAATCTTACATTGAACTATGATATTCACAAAAACCTCAAATTCAGGGTCATGGGCGGTTTGGATTATCGTTTGCTCAAAACCAGTTTTTACGGCGACCCACGTTTGCAGGATTATTTTGGAGTAAAAGGCAGTTTGACGGAAGCGAATAACGAAAATCTTAATTTAAGTACCAATGCTACATTGAATTACAACAAATCATTCAATGAAATCCATAATGTGGGGGTTTTATTGGGCGCAGAGTACCGCGAAGAAGTAAATGAAGGAACGAGTTTTAATGCCCAAGGTTTTCCTTCACCCGAGTTTTATACTGGAAATGCGGCTGCCGAACCCAGTTCTATTGGAGGTTTTTGGTCGAGCTTCAGAAGAGCAGGTACTTTTGCCAATGTTCGCTACGATTTTAAAAGCAAATACTTGCTTAATTTTATTGTGCGATACGATGGTTCTTCGCGTTTTGGCGCTAACAATCAATGGGGCTGGTTTCCATCGGCTTCAGCCAAGTGGAATTTGACGGAAGAGAATTTTCTGAAAAACTCACGTATCATCAGCGAATTAGGCCTTCGAGCCAGTATCGGAAGTACTGGAAACGATCAAATTGGGAATTTTGCCGCCCGCCGTTTATACGGACTTGGGGGCGTATATCAAGGAGCGTCGGGCTTAGGACCCAGTCAGTTGGGCAATCCTGCTCTACGTTGGGAAAAAAACGTGACTATCAATGCAGGAATAGACTACGGGCTGTTTGGTGGGCGCATCAAAGGTGCTATAGACGCTTTCCACCGCACCAGTCGTGACTTGCTTCTGACTCGCTCCATTCCAACGGCCAACGGATTTAGCAGTATTGTTGAAAATGTGGGGGAACTGGTCAATAAAGGGCTTGAATTTGAAATCACTACTGTCAACGTAAATCGTGCTGGTTTTAAATGGGAAACCAATTTTAATATAACCCTGCAGGACAATAAAGTAACGAAACTGTTTGAGGGCGTGGACGTATTACCAGGCAATTTGGGAATTCGTATCGGTTATCCGTTGGGAACTAACGTTGCCACGCCGTATTTGGGCGTAAATCCGGCCAATGGCCGTCCGATATGGTTAGACATCACCGATAATATTACCTACCTGCCCCTCACCAGAGATGCTCGCCCGATGGGTCATCAGGCATTTACAAAATCTTTTGGCGGCCTAACCAACACATTGAGCTACAAAGGCTTTGAATTGAATGGGTTTTTCATGTACGATTTTGGCCGTACAGTTGCCAATTTACAGGAATTTCGTTTGGCAGACAACGGCGCTGTGCTTCGCAACAGCCTACAGTCTTATTATTTAGACCGCTGGACTACACCAGGACAAATTACAAGCGTGCCTCGCCCCGCCGAAAACCGTACCGCCGTAAGCGGACGTGTGGCTTCTTATCAAACCACTGCCCGTTTTTATCAGGATGCATCTTTTGTTCGTTTGAAACAGCTCAACCTGAGCTATAATTTTCAGCCTAGCTTGGTGAAAAAGCTCAAAATAAGCACCTTACAGATGTATATTCAGGGCGTAAATATGTTTGCTTGGACTAAGTGGACTGGTTTTGACCCCGAATTCATCGGCGATAACCAAGGTACCATCCCGCAATCGCGGCAAGTTACATTGGGGGTAAAAATCGGTTTGTAGCACTAAAAATTAAAATTGAACATGAAAAAACAACCTATAATTTTTGTACTGACACTTACTGTTTTTATCGGAAGTTGCAGCAAATTATTAGACGTATCACCCCGCCAATCCATTGATACTGCTGTGGCAATGGACTCGCCGGAACTGGTTCGGGCAGCCGTAACCAACACTTATACGTATCTGAAGTCTATTTCACTTTATGGACGCGATTTGCTCGCTATCTCCGAGGCTTTGGCCGACAATGCCCGGGTCATTAACCGAGCGGGCGGACGATTTGTAAACGAAAGCAACAATGTGCCCAACAGTCATTTAGGGGGATGGGCAACCTACTATGGCGGCATCAACGAAAT
>JBDHXS010000705.1:0-3415 GCA_039810845.1 Runella sp.
TATTTACGGAAGATGCTTATCTAAATGAATACCAAAATATCCCGCATCCTTACGCTATCATCCACAATTTTGCCTCATTGTACTGGCTTTCAACTCCCCTACCCATTCCTAATTTAGTAAATCCTACTTTTTTTTATGCGGGAGTCATCAGCCTTGAACGAGCTTTTGATACGGTGTTGAGTGCTTTGGTAATTGTCAAAAAATCTTACCCTACTATTCGCCTTCGTTTGTTTGGACATTTACGCATTGATTCAAAATTATTGGACAATTCTGCAGACTATCAATTTGTAAAAGACAACTTAGTTTTCTACGGTTATCAACCTCAAGAAGAGGCTTTTAAACATACAAACGATACTTTGGCGGGTATTGCATTGCTCAAGCCCATTGGCGATTATGCCGACTCCTACCCTACCAAATTGTTTGATTATATGGCATTGGGCTTGCCCATTATTACGTCAGACCTGCCGCTGTTACGTGCCGTAGTTGAGCCTGCTAACTGTGGCTTTTGTGTTTCTCCTTATGATTCGGAGGCGTTGGCCGAGCAAATGATTTGGTGTATCGAACACCCAGAAAGTTTACGAAAAATGGGCGAAAATGGGCGAAATGCAATTATTGAGAAGTACCACTGGGAGGAAGAAAAATTATTGGAAATATACCGCGCTAAAACTCCGTAAAATAAGTAGATTGGATACGCTATTTATTCCTACATCGGTCGCTGCAATACTTCACTTCATCCCATACTTTTTCCCATTTTTTACGCCACGAAAATGGCCGTCCGCAGGTGAAGCAAATTTTTTGAGGTAAATTCTCTTTTTTGACATTTTTCATTCAGACTTTCAGCAGAATTTCAAGTAGGTCAGCGTTTAGCAATTTTATTCAGACTGATACTCCGCTGCTGAGAGCAGTGAAAACGCTTAACGGTCTGGCCACGCAACACTTGGTGTTTGGTAGAGCGTCCGTTGGTGCGCTTGCGCCACATTTCAAAACTGCTGCGTTTCATCTGCGACCGCATCAAGGCTATCACTTCTTTTTCAGGAAGGCCAAACTGCGCTTCAATCGCCTCAAAAGGCGTACGATCTTCCCACGCCATTTGCACAATCCGATCTATATCTTGGTTGGTTAAAGCCATTGTTACAAAATCTCTTTGTATGGCTTAACACTTTTGGGAAGGATTTGTTTTGAAGAAATATAATAAGTTTAGAAGTAAAGTTAATGATTGGATATGACTAAAACAGCTTAGTTTACTTTTACCCTAAAAGCTTTTACGTCATTTATATTATTATGTTCTGCAAAAGAAAAACTTAAAAAACCAAAAGTTTCATGCCATTGAAGATTGTAAATGGCAATATCCTCTGAGCTTAGTCTTTGGGTAAACTGCCGAAACGTATTATTTTTAATATCGTAAATCCAAATAGCTGCATAGCCTGATTGATTACTTATATAAGCAAGTTTAGTATTTTTTTGTATTAAAGTAGGAAAACCAATTGAGCCGATATTTGTGTCATTCCATAAATTCTGATATGTTTTTGTACTTGTATTATATATTACTGGAGAAGATATATAGGTTGAATTTAAAACCCCTGAATAACCATTGTGTACAAGACCATTAAGGCTTGAAAAACCACCAATCAGCAAATTATTATTATCAATCCAATTTAAACTGCTTTTATCACTACGAGAAGGCTCAGAAAAGTTTTCAATTTGATTGGTTTCTAAATCAATTTTTTTGATTATTGCAGGAGTAGGTAAAGGTACGGCGAATAAAATATTTTTCTCATCTCTACTCCAAGTATATCCATCAATTGTGTTATATGATAAATTAATCTTTTTTTTGATTTGAGGAAATTCTAAATAAGAAGAATTATTAAAAATTTCAATATTTGCTAACGTGCTTGTAAAATCAAAATAGCTTTTAGTAATCAGTAGTTCATCGCCCGTTGAAGACCATATAGGTAAGCCAAAATTATTACTAATTTTAGTTAATTTATTTGTTTTATAGTTATAAAAAAAAGCTCCTTTTTCTCTAATTGAAGCAACAAATTGAGTTGTATCGGGGGAATATGAAATGTAGAAAATCTGCCCTTTAATATCATTTGTAATAAAATTATTAGGAATACTCATCCTTACAGGGCTTTCATATTTGCCAGGAATAGTCACAATTACTTGGCTCATTATTTCATATTTATGGAGGTTAAAAATCATTTTAACTTGCAAAAAATAAGGTACACCTGTCTTTAAATTTGTAATATTGAAACTTGAGTCAAGTGGATTTATATCTTTAATAGGCTTCAGATTAATTGGATTTTCACCCATATACACAACAAATCTATCAGGTTTAATAAATTCTATAGATTGGCTCATATGGGTAGAGTCCAAAGAATAATTGTATTGATTAAACCCATAAGTCCATTTCAATAATATAGCATTTTCTTTAGGTTCTCCTGATGCCAAAAAATACTTAGGATAAGGATTTAAGTCCTCATTCTGCTTTTTACAACTAACAAAAAGTGAGTAAATAAATAGGAATATTATAAGATTTTTCATTTTCTAAAACTTAAATATATCTAAAAATTATCAAGAGTTTTACTATCATCTTACAAAAATAAATTAGGTTTTCCAAGCTTATAGATGTCTATTTTCTATAAGATAAATACCTCAAATTTTATAATTTTTTGAGCAACTTTAACTATTTCTCAACCAAATCCTTTATTATACATCCTTCACACACCGAAACCCGACATGAAACAGACTTGTCTCAGGAGTGGAAGACGACCGACCCGATACCCGATAACCATGACACCAAGAGGGTTCGCAGAGGAAAGAGCCACCCCGCTCGGCGCGTTCATTAGACATATCCCCCTCCCGCGTCGGCGTACGAAAAAGGGCTTCGTAGTTAAATTTGAAATTGGATTGCCATTCCCACACATTGCCGCTCATATCAGTCAGTCCAAGGGGCGTTTTTCCAAATTTTCCTACGGGCGACGTATATAGAAATCCGTCCTGATTGTAGTTTTTGACAGGAAATTTCCCCTGCCAAATATTGGCGTTGTAGTGGCCTTGGGTTTGGATGTCGTTGCCCCACGGATAAATATCGCGGCTGTTGCGGGCATTGCGAGCGGCGTGTTCCCACTCAATCTCACATGGTAGGCGTTTGCCTGCCCATTTGGCATAAGCGTTGGCATCGTTCCATGACACTTGCGTTACGGGGTGGTCGTCGGGAGCAGCGGGAAAATCAGCCCCCATGGGATGATGCCAATTGGCCCCGTCTTGAAGTATCCATTGCTGACCTGTTGACTCGTCAATGATGCCCCCATTACCAAATTTCTCGGCTTCGGTTTTATACTGAGTAGCATTGACAAATTTTCTAAACTCTGCTACCGTCACGGGATGTACGTCCATGAAAAAGGGACTTACT
>JBDHXS010000706.1:0-3404 GCA_039810845.1 Runella sp.
GCGTTTGCGTAAGAGTGAAATTTCTTTAAACTTTTTCTCATAAACCGTCGGCAATGCGCCAGTAGGAGGGGTATTTTTTAAAAGTGGATTTTCAAGAAAATAATAAAGCAAATATTTGCCTACTACTTCTTCAAAAGCAGGCATGGCTTCAATAAAATTGACCATTGCTCCGAGAAAACGGTCGTTTTGCTTAACAGCCATGTAGCGATAATGAACATAAAACTCCGTGATGGTACGCGTCATAAACGCATCTTGTCGGCGCGACTGTACCGATACCATGTCGCCGTTGGGCTCCATACAATAATAGAGCCACGTGAGATTTTTCTTGACTTTTTCGAGCAATTCGGGCTTGTTGGCATAGTGGGCAATAAAAATCAACGAACGATTTACCACCTCGGCATAAGTGATACTTCGTTCGAGATAGACCCCATCTTTGTCCTGAAAAACCACCTCCGAAAGCCACTCATTCATTCGTTTTACGTAAGCTGGATTGGGAAAAAGGCTATTGGCTTTGGCCAACGCTGCACTGACAACCCAACGGTGGTTGGGCGTATGCACTCCTCCAACTGCCAATTGGTCGGATGCCTTCTCTATGAAGCGTTTAAGAGACAAAAATATCGTTTTGAGCGAATCTTCATCTTTGATGATGCGGGCGGCTGCACAAAGCGGGTCAATGATAAAAGCCGTATCGGGTGGCGAAGATAGGTTGCCAAAATCGAGGGTGCCATCGGGCTTTTGTTCTTGGGTCAAAAAATCCATGATTTTGTGCATCATGTCTTTCACTTCTTGCTTTTTGAAATAAGCGGAGGTGGGTTCCATGTAGCCTGCGGCCAAGTTGGCCAAATCGAAACCCAAGCTGCGTCGCAGTTGCGAGATAGGTTGACTCAAAATGCCCGCCAATCGCTTGATTTCCTGTGTATTTAGTTCGACTACTTTGTTGTAAAAACTATCCACATGAGTATTAAAAAAGAAAGGTGTGTGCTGAACCATTGGGAAGGTACAGCCCATCACAGACAGTTGTTTGATAAAGGTTTTACGGTTCATGGGTTGGCGCGTTCAAATACGGCCTCAATTTACTATTTTATCGCCAAGATTAATTAGTGAAGCCATCCCATTACAAGCCGATAGTAGTTAAGCCTTCTTGCCATGGTAAGCACAAAATATCTCCAAATTTTTTAGGGATGGGATCTTGCGAAAACAATAAAGCGCACAGTTGGGAATATCCTTGCCCAATGTCCGCAGGTTTTTGACATCCTGTTCGGTGATGTGGGTGGTGGACTTGATTTCGATAGCGGCACGCATCTGGCCTGGACGTTCTACTATCAAATCAATCTCCACATCGGAGGCTGTGAGCAAATAGGAAAGACGATATTTCCTGATAAAAATAAAGTTTACTTTATAAAAGTCAGGTAAATATAAAGTAAGATTTATAATTGTCGGAAAAAACGCCCTAAATCTTTAAAAAGAAGCTGAGGCACTCATCGTGTTACAAACACACTATTTATTCTTAGGAGTATAATCACTTTTGTCACCTCGTAGAGGTCTAAAATCGCCTATTGGGAAGCACCAATAGGCTATGGAGTTCGTACTAACTTGCTGAATAAGAATACATTCCAATATTAAAAAAATATTCTTACTGCAAATTTCTTGATTTCAACTCTTTATCTATCTCTTTGTTAGAATTGTAGATTACAAGCACAATGGGCAACAATGCTAATGGTATTCCAAGAACGCTCCATTTTTGCACTCCATTGAAGATATTGACAAAATTTAATACGACCAAACAAGTAAGTGCACCCAATAGAAGACCCATTACAAATTTGGTAGTCTTTTTCTTTTTGAGTAATTCTTCGTTGGTTAGTTCGCTTAGTTGATTGTTTGTTGTTTTCATTGTTAAAAAAAATAAACAGTTTCGTAATTGTTGGATTTTTTGCGTTGTTGTCACTTCATTCAAACATCAACAACGGTGAAAATGTTTAATAAAGTTTTGTTTATTTCATTTGAAAATCTTTTGAAGCCAGAAGCTTTTTAAGGACTGAATTTTTAAATTAATCATAATGAAATCTACATTTTAAAATATGAATTTCATTATTTTCATACCTATAAATTAAACGATGCTCATCATCAATTATTCTTGACCAAAAACCAGCATACTTGTGTTTTAATGGTTCAGGTTTCCCAATTTCATCAAAAGGAATTCTTGCAATATCTTTCAAGAATTCATTAATCCTTTTTAGCTTCTTTTTATCTGTATTTTGTCAATAAATATAATCTTCCCAAGATTCATCTACAAAAACATATTTCATATATCAATTAAGTCTTTTGCAAATGACTGACCGCTCTTGAATTTTTCAATAGCAGAATCTAATCTACTCCCTCGTCTTTACCACGATTGATGATTAAAGTTTCAAAGTTTTGGACTACTCTATCAAGGTAAAATTTAATGTCTTTCCTAAAGTTAGAAATATTTGTTGTACTTATTTTTGTGCAATTATTTGTACAAAAATGATTACAAGTAACTTGAGATACAAGTAATTTTGAAGAAATTAACTTTATTGAAGAGAGAAGCATCCAACTAAAAGCATTGAGATGGTTAGGTTTTGAAGTTAATTTATTGATTATGAGCTACATAATTTTTCTTAATGCGGGAGTTGGAATCCCAAGAATAGTGAAATGACAACTCATTTTTGTCGCCGCCAGACGACATTTACTCAGAGATGATAAAACTTAAAATGTTTATTGCTGAAAATCAAATTTGCATGACAATTTTTGCTCTGATTGGGTGTCGCAAGAGAGTTTGAAGACCCTTTAAATAAATACAAAAGAGTTTGTTGTCCTCCGAGAAATTTGCAAGTTTTGAAAATATTAACGCCAGAGTTGTTTTCTCGTCGAAAAATAGCAAAAACTGTCAAAATATTTCAGTAGCATATAGATTTTTTAGCTTTCAATAGTTATATAAGTAATATTCAAGTCCGTATCTAAGCAGACAACCAAAAGTTCATCAGTCATTTCTTGATTTACTGTGTAATCACAAACAATTGTATGCTTATCGTCTTTATCAAGATAACACCCAACTCTTTTTAAATTGATAAGAGATAGGACTATTTTGATTTTTGAAAGTTTTTTATTAGTATTTTCTAAAAGTTCATCAATATCATCTTCAAAAGAATCAATGATTATTTCACAATAATCTTTTGTCAATCCTTTCTCTCTGAAATCGCCATTTAATAGACCTATTTCTTAATTAAAAAACTATTATTTTTGTTGTAAAACTTTGATTATGAACGGCTTTGTTGCATGGCTCGCATTCAAAAGAGGTTAATGCAAATACATATACAAAAACCGAGTTTTTACCTGTCAAGTAAGCCTATTTTGGGGTACTTAACCATTCTCAGTATTGTACA
>JBDHXS010000707.1:0-3396 GCA_039810845.1 Runella sp.
GGTTTCTCCATTGAGTCGTTGATGCAAAACATCTTCAATATCGGCCAGCAGAGCTTCCAAAAACGCATTTTTACTTTTGAGTGCCTCAAAACTGCTAAACTCCTCAAACTCCTTTTGCCATTTGGAAGGCCATTCATTTACAACCTGTTGCAAGAATTGTTCGCGAAGCTCGTGCAAGTAAATTTTGTCTTTAAGCAGCATAAACGAATGAGTAGTGGGGAAAAGCGGAATAAATATACCTTTTGCAAAATCTTTTGCAAAAATAAATCCTTGGCAAACCTGATTTTGCCAAGGAAATCTTCTGGGTTGGGCTTTACTTCATCCTCTGAACCACTTTAATATCTTATCAAATGAACTATCTTTTCAATCTCGCTTCTCTTTTCGGTCTCACTTTTAGAGTTTTGGCCATTGTCTTGGTTAGTGTCTTTAGTATTGAAAACATTGCAGCACAAAGTGTGTCCTTACAATCAGTGAGTAACCCTGATATGTCAGTGAGGCATCAAAACTCTATAGGGGTTGTTACAAAAATTCAAACTGACCTTGACAAAAAAGATGCGACTTTTACAATTGTGAAAGGTATTAATCTTAACTGTTCGGATTGCATCTCTTTTGAATCAGTTAATTTTCCGGGTAAGTATCTACGGCATAAGAATTATCGTATTATTTTATCAACACTTTCCAGTGACTTGGATAGGGCAGATGCTTCTTTTCGGCAAGTTGCGGGTTTAGCGGGTACAGGCTATTCTTACGAAGCCTCAAATATGCGCAATTACTTTATCCGGACTTTGAACGGTGATGTTTCTATTGAGGCTAAAAAAGAGGATACAGCCTATAAAAGAGATGCTTCGTTTGTGCAAAAAAGCGGGCTGATTGATAACCCAGTCTCTCCCGCGACGGGCCGTTTTACTTTCTCAAATATCATGGGCAATGCTGTTAATGTAGATATCTACAAGGAGAACGGAACTATGAGCCCCACATTCATCAGAAGAATTACTAATAACGAGACGTTTACCATTGATAATGCTAAAATAGGTGATGCTTTTTCATTCAAACCAGACGACGACAATTTAAGAATTACGCCTTACACAATCACTGCATTTGGTGGCACCTATCAACTTAGAGCTGGTACTCGATATACCAATGCGAAAGGCCAGAAAATCAATACCAAAGCCAGTGAATATTCCTTTGATATATTTAAGATTGATCCAATCTACATTGATTACACGGCCGACAAAGCCATTTTCAATACAAGCGGTAAAGAGATTGGTCGTGGCGGAATGCGAAAACAAATTTTCAAGTCTTTAGTCGAAAATGATTTGGATTGGAATTCCTATCATGGTGAAGGCGGCGATGTCGCATTAAAAAATCAATTTAAGAAAGAGGCTGTCAACGAAGGCAGCGATAAGTCAGGTACGGAAAATCACTATTCAGATCAATCGTTTAAAGAATCATTTACGGGTAATATCGGCGTATCGGGAGGAAATGAAAAGTCGGGTAAAGCTGGAGGAAGTGCCTCTTTTTCATATACAACTGAGAACGTATCAAGTAAAAGAAATATCTATACCTATTCTCGCTCTTTCCACAATATATATGATATTGTTCTGGAAAAATCGGCGATTCAACTCACGGACGAATTTAAAAGTGCAATCAAGGCTTTACCCGAAACTGCTGGACTCGCCTACCAAACATTCATTGAAGAATGGGGAACTCACTATGCTACTAGAGTAGGCTACGGCGGTCTAATGATAGGAGTCATGTCTGTTGATGAAGACACCTACATATCCTCAAAAGGATACAGTATAGATATCAAAGGGGAAGTGGAAAAGGGGGCAAAAGTAGAAGCAGGAGGCGGGTATAGCCAAAATAAGGTATTTAATGAAATAAAATCAACATCTAAAAGCATTTACTATTACAAAGGAGGCACAGGAGGTAACGGAGGAAGTTGGGCTGTTTCACAAGGAACTGCTCAACCCCTTCGGGTACAATTGTCCCGTTTGCATGAACTGCTCGAAGCCCATTTTTTTAACAACGGGCTTACAAAGGAACAATTAGACAGAAAGAAAGCGCTGTTGGAATCAGCACTCACTGAGTATATTGGGTCTGCTTATGACCCTGGCACAAGCCTGAAGCCACGTTTGTTTAGAATGAGTAATGTCCGCTGGAAAATGATTGAAGAAAAAGATGGTGTTGAGACTCCTAATATTTATGGAAATGTGGTTATAGGTTTGGTGGATAATGCACCTGCTCCGACCCCTGAAACTATAGACCCTTACAGTCCTCAATATCGTAAAGAAACTCAAGATCGTTTAAGACGTGGCCTGCCCATCATAACTGTTAGAAACAGACCCAAAAAAGACTATTCAAAGACCCTCTTTGCTTTTTCACGAGAGGATCGTGCTGGTTCAAGTGTGATAGCCGCCAAAGGATACGAAGAAAAAACAACTGCCGAAATTACATTTATGATCCCCAAGGCTTCTGAAGATTGGAGTAAGTATTTTTCATTTAGTTTAAGTGCTACCCTGCTTGACCATGACAATGCCAGTGCAAATGATCTTATTGGACAAAAAAGCATAAGCATGGTTTTGTCATCAATTGGGAGAGGCAAGCAGACGATGAAGATGGAATTACGCTCAGATTCTGGAGATATTGATGTAATGGCCGATGTAGAAGAAATAGAATTGAGAAATTAAAGCCTTACCGATACGTTTTCTAGCAATACCTAGGAGTTAATTTAGACATGAATGCGGATTCAAAATAGTTCCTGTATTGCTCCATGACAAAGTAATTGCCAATTCTTAAACAATCAATCACCATGAAAAAAACAGCTATTTCCCTTCTGACTCTATTTTTTGTCGCTTTTACGGCTTTGGGGCAGAGTGTTACGATAACTCCCACCACGGATAAGCAGCTTACCTTAACTGCGGCTGGAGTAGCAGTACCCAACATTACAGGGCAGCGATCGAATGGAACCTCGGCAGCACCTACTGCTTTACCCAATGGTGCTTGGATGATGAGTATCTATGGACGAGGCTATAATGGCAGTGGATATTCCACTAACGCCAGCTCGGCCATTACTTTTGGCGCCGCCCAAGACTTTACTCCCACGGCCAATGGCTCCAATATTCAATTTTATACGACCCCTCTGAATACGACCTCCACTTTCGAAAGAATGAGGATTAACCACAATGGCAATGTAGGGATTGGTACAAACTCACCTGCCACCACTTTGGATGTAAACAGCCCCAGTAGTTTTATTGCTAAATTCAACGGAGTGGGCCCACAAACGTTTATATCCCTCCATGAAAATGGGGCCTATCTGGGCTATTTGGGTTCATATTCGGGAGCTGCCGAAGATGTTGATTTTGGAACGGGCGGCGGCAACACAACGGGAAAAGT
>JBDHXS010000708.1:0-3385 GCA_039810845.1 Runella sp.
TTTACCTTTCCTAAATCCCGCTACACGCTCCATAGAGACGAAGCCAAGGTATTTGGTGAAAATGAAGTGATGGAGTGGTTAATGGTTAGTGGTTAGTGGTTATTGGTTAACGGCTATCTGTTGATTTTTTATCATTAATTGTTTGAAAAACAAGTATTTATCATAAAATTGTTGGTGTTCAACACTATTAACCGATAACCATTAACCACTAACCATTAATCAATCAAGCCTGTTTTACGGTTTTAATCTGAATGATGTCAACCAAAAAGGCAAATGCCATGGAGAAATAAATGTATCCTTTGGGTATTTCAAATTGGAAGCCTTCTGCAATGAGCGATACGCCAATCATCATTAAAAAACATAAAGCCAGAATTTTAAAAGAGGGATGTTTGCTGATAAACCTGTTGATGGGTTGAGAGGCGAACAACATAATAGCTACCGCTACAATAACTGCTGCATACATCACCCAGAGTTGTTGCACCATACCTACTGCCGTAATAATGGAATCTATAGAAAACACCAAGTCTAATACGATTACTTCCGAAAGCAACTTGTTAAAGCTGTGTGTTTTTGGAGTCTTAGGTAAAGTTTTTCCACTCATTTCGGTTTTATGATAGATTTCCTTCGTACTTTTAAATACTAAAAAAAGCCCTCCAAGTATTAAAATAAGCCCTTTTCCAGTAAAATCAATTTCCAATACCCTAAACAAGGCTTGATCCAATTTTAAAATCCATGAAATAAAAGCCAATAGGCATAACCGCATTACCATGGCTAAACCTATGCCCCAGTAGAGGAGTTTATTTCGTTGGTTTTCTGGTAGTTTGTCGGATAAGATGGAGATAAAAATGATATTATCAACTCCAAGAATTACTTCCAGTACTATGAGTGAAATTAGAGGAATGATTGCTTCTGCCATATTTAGTTTAGTTTTTTATTAGAATTCCTTTTTCTACGCTTTCATTAATCAATTGTTCTGCATACGCCCAAATAGCCGTCGAACCCTCCTTGATTGCTTTTTTCTTGTCATATACTTTTTGATAAGGCACATTAAACTCTTTCCAAGTGCCACCATTATTGGATGTATTTTGAAGCAATGGCTCAAATCTATCCATTGACTTTGCAAATTTGGCTTCATCTGTGATTCCGTCTTCAAATTCTTGCCAAATAGCGATAAACTCTTCTGCCTGTTCTTGGGGCAACAATCCAAATATGCGTTTCGCTGCTATAAGTTCTTGTTCGGAGTTTGTGTGATTTTTTACTGTATCGTAAATAAAAGTATCGCCTGCATCAATTTCAACAATATCATGAATTAAAACCATTTTCAAAACTTTGAGCACGTCTATCGGTTTGTCGGAATGACTCGCCAATACAATGGTCATCATGGCCAAATGCCAACTATGTTCGGCGTCATTTTCGTTTCTGTCGCTATTAAATAGTTTAGTTTTGCGTTGTATGTATTTCAACTTATCAATCTCCTTGATGAAGCTTACCTGCTTTAGTAAATTGTCTGTCTGCATTGTTTTTGAATCTTGAAAAATGGTGGATGTGATGGCTGTTATTATAAATTAAAGTAAGCCTTTTTCAATTTCTTCTAAGTAAATAAATACTGGTGATTCCACACCCGCCTCTTTTCTAATTTGTATTAATTGTGGTGATTCAAAAAACTGCCTTGCATTTTCCAAAGAGCTCCATAATGAAAAATGCACAATTTTATTTGCGCCGTTGTCATACCTAAGAAGTTGATAGGAAATCTCACCGGCGGCTTTTCTAATGTTTGATGCTTGGTCAAATATTTTTTTCCAAACTTCATAGTCTTTTACTTCGTGGATAATTAAAACATATTTCATGATTCTGATTTATGATAGGTGTTTAGGTTGAGGGTTAACGTGCCGCATATTGGCGATGGGCGGGATTTTTAGCACTGAACTTTAATCGATGAACGAAAGCTGAATTTTACACTTCCGCTGATACGAAGCCGTTCAACCTGCCTATTGCCAAAACGATTCTATCGGTAGTTTTTCTTTTCATCTATTGTCAAGGTGCAAATTTTTCAAACGTTTGTCCATTAAATTTATATACACCATTTTCGTGTGTTCCGAGCCAAAGCGCACCCTTGTTGTCTTTGTAAATACTGAATAATTTGATGTTTTTTGATTGTTCTTGAACTTGATAGTGTGTAGTTTTTGTTCCATCATATTTCCAAACGCCATCACGATAAGTTACAAACCACAAATTATTCTCATTGTCTCTTACCGTTGAAAGATACTCATTCAGACCAATTGTATTTTTTCCGTCTAAACTGCCTAAGCTTTCATATCTTGTATAAAACTTATGGCTTTTTAAAGTTGTGCTGTCGTAAATACTATAACGGTTTTCGGTATTAAACCAAAAGTCGCCATTTTTGTCTTCCGTAATGGATCGCACGCCATTTGCCCCTTCGTTGCGAAATTCCGTCACATCTTCTTCCGTAATCCATTCAAATGATTTTCCATCGTAACGACATACTCCAACTGGATTGGTGCCAAACCAGATGTTATCTTTTCTGTCTCTATAAATGCTATAAACTTCAAATGGATTGTTTAGATTTGGTGGCTTTGGAATTGTCAATTCATATAAGGTATTTCCATCAAAACGGTAAACTTTTTGTTTGGATTGATAAGAATTTTTTATCCACAAATCATTCGCTTCAAGTTTCCATTCATTACTTGGGGTTGCTATAATATTGGTAAATGATTTTCCGTCAAACTTTGTTATTGTAGAATTTGGGTTCATACCTGCGAAATATATGTTACCCGATTTATCTTCTTTTATATCATCAACTCTATTGGTATACAAACCATGTTTTGTGGTGTAATTTGTCAAAGTTTTACCGTCATATTTGTACACTCCAGTTTCCCAACTGCCAAACCAGTAGTTGTTCTTCGTGTCCTGATAAACAAGCATTATGTTTTTACCAGGTTCTTTGACCGTGTCTCCGCTTGAAATTATGGACTGAGTTTTTGTTGACTGTCCGTTGCAGGAAGTCAAAAAAGTCAGTATGCTAAAAAATAAAGAAATTGTTGTTTTCAAAGTCTGTTTGTTTTATGTCTGCGGTGAACGTTGGAGCATTGGCGATGTGGCGGTAGTCTGTGTTCCTTCTGCCTGGTGCCGTTGCTTATTAAAGATACAAAAGTTCATTGTTTATTCTGCTGCTTGGCGATATTCGTCTGCCAAAACCGAAGTTAAATAGCGAACAAAAGTTGAGAATATATTCGTCGCCCGCCATATTAGACCTATTTCTTAATTAAAAAACTATTATTTTTGTTGTAAAACTTTGATTATGAACGACAAATACAAATTATTGAAAGAAAATCCGCAAAACTGCCAGCGTCTTTTTGGGATGAAA
>JBDHXS010000709.1:0-3377 GCA_039810845.1 Runella sp.
ATTGGGTACGATAGATATACTTTTTACGGCAATTCGAGCCAATGTCCTCACCAAAATAGCCATAGAGACAGGCTCGATGGGCGTAGATACCCTAGCTATGTTTCCGTTTTGTATCATTCCTGCCTTTGCTCCCCCTACTATTTTATTTCTCCATTGGGTTATTTTTCTAAAACTCAAAAAATAATCCTCTCTCCTCATTTCTTGTCCTATGGCAAGAATCCCTCGTCGGCGGTGCTCTACCTTTGTTCCATCATTAAAAGTTAAACACTCCCAAAAATGAAAAAGAACATGTTTTTAGCTATCGCCGCCGCTCTAATTGTAGTCATTGGTTTTGGTTTATTCAAAGCTAGCCAACTTACAACTATTCAAATTATCAAATCGGTCAAAATTAACCGTCCAGAAAAAGAGGTATTTGACATGGTAAGGTACTTGGGTAATTTTCCAAAATGGTCGCCTTTTGTGGCCCAAGACCCTACCCTAAAATACGAAGTTAAAGGCACGGATGGGACGGTTGGAGCACAGTATCATTGGAATGGGAACAAAGGGAATGATTTGGGTTATCAAGAAATTATGGAGGTTGACACCTTTCGTTTAGTACGCATGAAATGCACTATTCAAAAACCATTTGTAGCCTCCCCTACCTTTGATTATAAATTCACGAAAACGTCCGAAGGAATTGAAGTAACTCAGGACTTCAAACTTCAATCTAGCTTAGTAGATGCGTTCTTCCTTTGGGTTTTTGGGGCAAAATCAGAAATGGAAAAAACGAATCAGCAGGGCTTAGACTTGCTCAAAAAAGTAACCGAAAAATAACGACTATTACGTCTTGTAATTCTGTTGGGGACAATCGTCTCCAACAGAATTTTTTACGATTTTTGTAGCTCATATCGTTTTATTATTCCCTCCATGCACTTCCGAACCGAGCTTATTGTCCCCGAAAGTCCTGACAAAATTACCCTGCAAACCCCCGTGCTTACGTTGGGTTCGTGCTTTGCGGAAGTGATTGGTTCAAAGCTCGTTGAAAATAAAATTCCGATCCTTTCCAATCCGTTCGGAACTCTGTTTAATCCGTTGTCTATCGTCAAACTCTTGCATGATGCCTTCGAGGGAAACCAGCCCGACGAGCTTTTATACATTGAACACCAAGGGATTTGGTTTCATTATGATTTTCATTCGTCGTTGTGGGGAACGTCAAAAAAAGAACTACACGAACGGCTTGTAGCAACATTGACCGCTGTCCAGCAATGGCTTTCTCGCACCGAAGTGCTGATTATCACCTTGGGTACGGCCTTTGTCTATCGTCACCTCGAAAGCGGTCAGTGGGTCGCCAATTGCCATAAAACACCGAGTTCAGCCTTTCGACGGGAATTACTCTCAACCGAGCAAATTGTGGCGGCTTTTGAAGGACTTTTTGCCAAACTTCCTGCCTCTATTAAAGTCATTTTTACGGTTAGCCCAGTACGCCACACCCGCGATACGCTTCCGATCAACGCCGTCAGTAAGTCGGTACTGCGCGTGGCTTGTCACGAGTTATCGGAGCTAGGTTATGCGTACTTTCCTGCTTACGAACTCCTACTCGACGACCTCCGAGATTATCGCTTCTACAAATCTGACCTCATCCACCCCAATGAGCAGGCCGAAGACTACATTTTTGAACAGTTTGCTAACGCTTATTTCACCAAAGAATTACAAAAATTTATCCAAGAATGGCAAAAAATTCGGCAAGCCCTTCAACACCGCCCCCTGTACCCCAGCACCCCTAATCATCGTCAATTTTTAGAAAATTTACTTCAAAAACTGCATAAAATAAGCACCTCTATCGACGCCAAAGTAGAAATAACACAGGTACAACAACAGCTATCCTTGTTTTAAAAAATAGGATTCTGCTCTACAAATCTTCCCTAAATGCTGTTTTTAACGAACATACTGTCAGTAAAATGGGTTTTAGTGGTATATTTGCCTTAGAGCATGAAATCAGCAAGTGTGACATACATCTTAAAACAAATCGTTTGTTGGGCTTTACTCCTGCAAATGATACACGTATGTATTGCCCCTATGCCTCCATTGCTGTTGGAAAAAACAGCCACTTTTTACCAAGACAACACTTGCCATCAGCGCCCCAAAAACTTCCTCTCACTACTTACTGTTTCGTTGGTTAATTCCATCGCAAGCCACACAGATGCCCCCTCGAATGAAAAAGGAAGTGAAAGTTCTTTTCTTGAAGAGTTTAGCATTGGCCTTATTTGGCCCCCGTTTGACGTAGAATTTTTATCCATTCAACTCACCGAAGAGCTAAAAGCCAATTTTGACCATTATTTAGGACTTCTCGAAACGCGAGAAATTGAACCCATTTCTCCACCTCCCAATTTCAGCTAACTTCTTTTATTAGAACCTCATTTTGAGCGCTCAGGGGCTTGATTTCCCAAGTCTTTTACTCTGCGTTTTCCATTACTGTATATTTCAACACAACCATTATTCCTATGAGAGTAACCCTAATTTTCACTTCGGTGATTGGACTGTGCATTTCTGCTTGCTCAACTGCCGATTCAAACCAAACCACTACCCAAGAAAAGTACCCTGTTATTCAACCCATTACGATTGACACGGTCTATCATACAGACTATGTTTCGGACATCAATTCCGTTAAAAACGTTGAAATCCGCGCTCGCGTCAAAGGCTACATTGAAAGCATTCACGTGGACGAAGGCAAGTCGGTACGGAAGGGACAGGTTTTATTTCGCATCAGCAATCAAGAATATAAAGGGGATTTATTGCGCGCCACGGCCGTGCTAAAAAGTGCCATTGCCGAGGCCAAAACCGCCGAACTTGACCTACTAAACGTCAAAAAATTGGTGGATAAAAATGTGGTATCCAAAACCGAATACGACATGGCCAAAGCCAAACTCGATGCCCTCAATGCCCGCATCGAAGAGGCCGAATCGCAAGAGCAAAGCGCCAAACTCAAGCTGTCTTTTTCGGAAATCAAAGCCCCTTTTGATGGTATCATTAACCGAATCCCCAACAAAATCGGAAGTTTGATTGACGAAGGAACGCTTCTAACGACCATCTCCGACAACCAAGAAGTATATGCTTATTTTAATGTTTCGGAAAAAGAATACCTCGAATTTGCGGCCAATAACAAACAACCTGACCACCGCAACGAAGTTTCCTTGATTTTGGCTAACAGCGAAGCACATCCGCACAAAGGCTTTGTAGAAACCATTGAAGGTGAGTTTGATAACGCCACGGGAAGCATTGCGTTTCGGGCGCGTTTTCCTAACCCTGAACGTATCTTAAAACACGGTTCGAGTGGTAAAGTACGTATTTTACGCAAAGTCAAAAATGCGCTTGTAGTTCCGCAAAAGTCAACGTTTGAG